>JAFZEI010000015.1 GCA_017560765.1 Clostridia bacterium
CCGCACTCGCATTCATGCCAGTGTGAATCTTCATCATATTCCCATTCGCCGGAGAAATCGCATCTGTGAAGTTGGTCTATCGGTTCGCCATATTCCAAAAGCTCGTCACAATCTGAACAATATATGTCTCCTGTGTATCCCGGTGCTTCGTATGAAGGCTCTACTGCATCCTTTACGTATGTCTTACCTACATGGTTCTCAGGATCTTTCTCTCCGTAAGGCTGTCCGCAAAATTCGCATTCTGCTTTTTCTTTACATGTTGCTTCGCCGCCTGTATGCTCATCTTCGTCTGCTATTTCACCGCATTCACATTCATGCCAGTGTGAATCTTCGTCATATTCCCACTTATCAGCAAATTCGCACTTATGCGACGGTTTTTCATTTGTTACAATCTTGTATGCAAAGAAATCCTGTTGAGCATCATCTTTAGTTTTCATTACCAAAAAGTAGAACGTAATAGTATCCCCGTTTGCGAGCGTGAGCACATATCCATTGTCAGGTATTGCCGGACCTGTATACGCATTTACTCTCTCTACCAGTGTTTTTTGTAATCCCCAAATATATTGGCCATCAGTGAAATTCCAAACAACGGCTTGTACCGTATTTGTATCACTAAGTATGTAGCCTGATGCATCATCATATTTATAAAGTTCATCAAAACTTTGAGTAAGAAGTATCTTTATCTTTTGCGAAACATCACTACCATCAACATTACTTGTTGCTACTGACGTATCTACAGGTGTAAATACATCACCGGTGTAGGCACCCTTCTTTTTTTGATCAAGGCAAAATCCACGATAGTCATTCGAAAACAAAACGTCTGTATATCCGTTTGTCATAGATGAAGCATCATCTGCAAAAACAGGTACTACAGCTATCGAAGACAACAAAAAAACTACGGTCATTACTACACATAAAATTCTTTTTACCATCTACTTCACTCCTTTTTTTGGTATAACTGCAAGCAAATACACATTCATATTTGTGTATTTACAAATATCTGTTGATATATACAATCACAGCTATTATTGATTATATATCAACTTGTCTTCCACTGTCAATCTTTGGGAAACATAAAATATTCCCACTAAAAACAAGAACAGCACCACTTCGCAAAAAGCTTCTGTAGTACTGTTCATCTATTATAAGTTGCTAAATTATAATTATCTTATTATATTAACAATTTTTGCAACGGTAGCTTGAGCACAAACTCTCATCCTCTGTCTGAGAACAGTTCCCTTTTCTGGGTGCAACCTGAATTTCAGCTAAAGAACAAGAATGTTCTGTCTCCATATTATATATGCAGCTTTTAACGTTACACATTATTGACTGCTTTCCTGTTTTACAATTTTTCGAATCTTTACAATTGTCCATTTCGAAGCGCCTCCGTATAATAATTTATATCTTTTGGATACGCATTTATTATTACCTCAATACAAAAAAATATTCATCCTAAAAAATACAAAAAAAGACCTACAACAGTCGTTAACTATTGTAGGCCAATATAATTTATATTTTTATAAAGAAACAGGATTACATGGCAGCAATTCTTGCAGCAAGACCTTCGTACTGAGCTTGAAGCTCTGCAGGAAGTTTCTCAAACTGAGCAAGGTGAGCTTTTTGATCCTCAACTTCTTGCATCCATGACTCTTTGTCAATAGAGAGCAATTCAGCAAGAACTTCTTTAGTAATGCTTGTGCCTTCAAGATCAATATCTTCAACTTTAGGCAAGTATCCTATAGGAGACTCAACAGCGTCAACTTGATCATTGCAACGAGCAAGAATCCAAAGAAGAACTCTGAGGTTGTCACCGAATCCGGGCCAAATGAACTTACCGTTCTCATCTACGCGGAACCAGTTAACATTGAAGATTTTCGGGGGATTAGGTATCTTTTTACCCATCTCAAGCCAATGTTGGAAGTATTCTCCCATATTGTATCCGCAGAAAGGACGCATAGCCATAGGATCTCTTCTTACTACGCCAACTGCGCCTGTAGCTGCAGCTGTTGTCTCAGAAGCCATTGTAGCACCAACGAATACACCATGCTCCCAATCAAATGATTGATATACAAGCGGAGCAACTTTTGCACGACGACCACCGAATACGATAGCTGAAATCGGAACGCCTGCAGGATTCTCCCACTCAGAAGAGATGCAAGGACACTGACAAGCAGGTGCTGTAAATCTTGAGTTAGGATGAGCACCCTTTGTTCCCATATCAGGAGTCCACTCATTACCCTTCCAGTCAATTGCCTTTGCAGGAGCGTCAACGCCCATGCTCTCCCACCATACATTCTTATCAGGAGTGATAACAACGTTTGTGAAGATTGTATTTTTCTGACATGTAAGGAGCGCGTTGGGGTTAGATTTCATACTTGTTCCCGGAGCAACACCGAAGAAACCTGCCTCGGGGTTAACTGCCCAAAGTCTGCCGTCTGCGCCTATTCTAAGCCAAGCGATGTCATCGCCCACTGTCCAAACTTTATATCCCATAGCTCTGTATTTCTCAGGAGGAATAAGCATTGCAAGGTTTGTTTTACCGCAAGCACTTGGGAATGCAGCTGAAACGTATTGAATGTCACCCTTAGGACTCTCAACGCCGAGGATGAGCATGTGCTCAGCCATCCAACCTTCTTTTCTGCCGAGCCAGCTTGCTATACGAAGAGCGAAGCATTTTTTACCGAGAAGAACGTTACCGCCGTAACCTGAACCGATTGACCAGATTGCATTATCCTCGGGGAAGTGACAGATATATCTCTTCTCAGGATCAATCTCGCCTTTTGAATGGAGACCTTTAATGAAATTAGGTGAATCGCCAAGCATATCCATAGCAATTTTACCCATTCTTGTCATAATTCTCATGTTCAATACAACATAGATACTGTCTGTAATCTCAATACCAACTTTGCTGAACTCTGAGAAAGCAGGTCCCATAATGTAAGGGATAACATACATTGTTCTACCCTTCATGCTGCCCTCAAAAAGTGTACCTAATTTTGCATAAGCTGCACTCTTTTCCATCCAATTGTTAATCGGGCCTGCGTCTTCTTTGTGTTCTGTGCAGATGAATGTAAGATGCTCTACTCTGGCAACGTCATTTTCTGCTGTTCTATGATATAAACAACCGGGGAGTTTTTCTTGATCTAATTCAATCATCTCACCTGTTGAAAGAGCTTGCTTTGTTAATCTTTCACGCTCTTCTTCTGAACCGTCAATCCATACTATAGAATCCGGCTGGGTCATTTTTGCCATCTGTTCAACCCATTCGTTAACGTAAACGTTGTTATACATGTTCCTGTCCTTCTTTCTGTTTCATTTACTCTCATAAAAGCTTTTTATAAAGCTTTCTTGCGAAATTCTATTAGCTCGCAACATATATTATACTCAAAACGAAGATTTGTGCAACAATAAATTTGAAAGCTGTCCAAATTCCTCCGGAGAAAGCACTTCTCCCCGTATTCCTGAGCTTTTTCCAATTTCTTCTATGCATTTCACTGCAGTTTCACGCGTAATTCCCAGATATTGTGCATTTGCTAAAGAGTTTGCCAGCATTTTTCGTCTTTGACAAAAAGCAGCACGCACAACTTTAAAAAAGTACTCTTGATCGTTCAATTCAAAAGGCGGCTTCTCGCGAAGCTTCAACGTAATAACCGCCGAGTCCACATTCGGTTGCGGTATAAAACAATGCGGCGGCACAATAAATTCTATTTCCGGTTCGGAAAAATATCCCACCGTTACGGTAAGAGCACCATAATCCTTGCCACCGGGCTTTGCAGTCATTCTTTTGGCTACTTCTTTTTGCACCATAAACGTCATAGAGCGAAGCTGCGGCATCTTATTCTCCAAAAAAGAAAAAATAATAGGTGTTGTAATGTAATACGGCAAATTTGCTACTACCTTTACATTTTTTAATTTACCGTCAGACTCCTCTATTTTCTGTGCTACTATTTCTCTTATATTCACTTTAAGAATATCATCGTTAATAAGCTCAATATTGTTGTGCATATCGCATACAGCCTTCAAAGGCGGTATAAGATTTTTATCAATCTCAACAGCAATAACAAGCCCGGCCTCATTAGCCAGTAAATCGGTCATCACTCCCAATCCCGGTCCAACTTCTACAACAATATCCTCTTCTGTCAAATTCGCAGAATAAACAATTTCCTGAACAACTGAAATGTCGTTCAGGAAATTTTGTCCCAGACTTTTTGAAGGCTTTATGCCGAAAAAATTCATACGATCCTTTGTATTAAACTTCTGATCCATTTATTAGCCTCACTAATTTACTTTTTATTCTTTTTAACCTCTTAGGGCAAAAACATCCACACTTTGATCCTCAAGAACATAAACCGTTACATCACGAATACCAAAACGATTACAATCATCTTCGCTCTCCATGAACAAATCAACTCTCATATTCTTAATTGATCCGCCCACATCCCATGCAATGCAATATCCGTAATCCGGTATACCTGCAACATTACTTTTTATATAAAGCTTTGTACCAAGAGGAATAACTCTTGTATCGACTGCCACAACACCCTCTCTTGCCCTGTTTCCGGAAGCTGTTGAATAACCCCAATTTTCAGGTGTAGGTGAATAAGCAGTAGCTACCATATCAAAAACCTTTGAATAACTGTCGTTAAAACCTCTGTTTGTTGTAAAAGAAACCTTCGTTCCCACTGCAACAACCTTATTTACAGGCTGTGTCTTGACTTCTGAAATCAATTCTCTGGAAACTTCCTTGCCGTCTTCATATTTTACGGAATACTTTCTTGTAACAGAACCATTCTGACCTTGAACCGCAACCTCCGACTCACCTTTATATAAAGTCGAATCCTCTACATAAACCGTCTCATACGGAATATCGGCTTTCTCTTCTACTACCTTTGTAGATACAATCACAACGGTAATCGCATCACCGTCAGAAGCAGTCCCGTCTTGATTACCACCGTGAATTACATCGGAACCGTCAACCTTTATGCCGTTTTCCGTAAGGGCGTCCGAAATATTATCTGTATAAGTTTTGATAATTTTCTCTTCTCCGGCCATTGTAACAAGAAGTGTAATCGGTCTGGAGACGGAAATAACATCATTTACATTATCCAAATTGCAAGTAAGGTCATAATTTATCTTATCATCTGTTGCAAGAACAATACCTGCATCCTTAATAGCCTCCGAAACTGTTTCCGCACGAGTAGTTATTTCGTAAAGCTCCCCGTCTACACTGACTGTAACTGTTCTGAAATCTTTTGTAAAAAGACATACAGCCAAACAAATAGAAACAGCCATTACGCCACAGAGGATGCCCATATATTTAACCAAACCTAAAGATTTTTTTATCGCTATGATTTGCTTTCGAATACTAATACAAATCGCTCCAATCTGTTTTTTCTTTTCGCAAGCTTTTATCTTGTTGCAAAATTTCCCAACGCGCCCTACCTCCGGCAGAGTCACGTATGCTACAATTTTAGTATAAAAACGGGAATAGTGTCAACTTTTTATCTCTGTTTTGCAAAATTTCATGCATGATGCTCGCAACTTATACAAAAAAGCCTGTGGAAAAACCTATTTTTTAGTGCAATTTGCCAAAAACTCTCAAAGCATTGTCTGTTGTTAACTCACAAATATATTCATAAGAAACATCAAGAATTTCTGCCATTCGTCTTGCCGTGTATACTGTATACGACGAATCGTTTCTTTTTCCTCTATATGGCACAGGAGTCAAATACGGGCTGTCCGTTTCAATAAGTATGCGTTCTCTTGGCATCACTTTCACAGCCTCTGCCAATTTAACTGCATTTTTAAAAGTCAGTACTCCTCCCACTGAGAAACTCATATTAAGCTCCGCAAAATCTCTTACCATCTCTGCACTGCCGGAATAGCAATGTAATACATTTTCCACTTGACCGGACACATTATCTTTAAGAATATTAAGAGTATCTTGATGTGCATCCCTGTCGTGCACCACTAAAGGCAGCCTCAAGCTTTCCGACATACGTATATGCTCAATAAAATTAACTTTTTGCAAAGCCTTTAATCTAAGCACCTCATCAGGCTTGTCCTTAGGGAGCCAATAATAATCAAGCCCCGTTTCGCCAATACCTACCGCTTTCGGTTCGTTTTCTATAAGATTACTTATTTTGCCCAGAACCTCAGATGAATATGTTTCCGCATACTCCGGATGAATTCCCAACACACAATAAACATTATCAAATTTCTTTGCAAGCTCTATGGATTTTACCGAGGTCTCATAATCGACGGCAGCATTTATTACATATCCTATACCCGCCTCTTTTACTCTTTCCAGGCAACTGTTTAAATCTTCTGAAAACGCATTATCATCATAATGCGCATGAACATCAATAATCATGCGAAATCACCGTTCCCCTTTATATTATATTATTTAATGATACATTGTATACCTTCCGTTCCCTCCGGCAGAATGCTTCGTATGCAATATGTACCATCAGTATCACGGGCGCATTCAATCTTAACGCTTCTGTTTGATTCAGGCTTTGCTATATATTCTGCAAAAGAAATTTCATGCTTGTATTTAATATCAATTACAGAAATACTGTTCCCCTCTGCAAAAAATTCTATCGGCAAAGCTTCCTCAGCCCACTCCACGTATTTTGCATTATTTACATGTCTGTTATAGTCAAAATCAGCATACGACGGAATTCTCGTGCGCTCTCCCACTTTTGAAACATCAAAAACTTCAGGTGAATACATAGCACCCTTTGGCATTGCAAAAGGTTCCTCTTTCGAGATAATCTCCGGGAATGCAATATTACATTCCGAAGGTCTTAAAACAGAACGCTTAGATACATCAAACAAGGCCCACTGTGAAACAGCGCTGCCATAAACATTTCCTTTTAAATCCTCAACTGTAAAATAACGAGTAAAAATAACTTTCATGTTCTTGTTGGGCCAAGTTCTGATAACGATTTCCTCTCCGGCTCCCGGATGCCTTTGCATCTCAAAACGCATACGCGACAAAATATAACAAGCATTATACTTTTTCATTAGGTCGCCCCAGCCGCAGCCAAATTCAACACATTGAGCATTGGCAGTATCTTGCACAATTGCAAAAACGGCAGACATTTTTATCTTGTTATTCATATCTACATCACGAGCAACTATCTGTCTTATTTCTGAATAAGTACCATCAGCATTCTGTCCCACAAAAACACTTCCTTCTCATAAACCAAAAAACTTCATCTCCGATAAAACAGAGACGAAGTAAAAAATACTCGATTATGATACCCTAAAAATTTTTTCATGTCAACGTGTAAGGAGCAACAGCCTGCCTTTTTCAGATTAATATCTTATGCACTTTTCCGTCATCTTCCAATTTTATTGTTTTGCATCCTTTTGATTTTACAGTAATGATATATACAGAATTTTTATATTTATATTCTATTGTATATTCCTTCCACTCATCCGGAATGTTTGCGTTCAATACTATTTCTGCTTTACCCTTAATTTCACTGTTTTTCACTGTAAATCCCAAAATATCTTCAAGAATCACCTGATACAGCCATGAGGACGAACCTGTATACCAAGTCCAACCGCCGCGACCAATATTTTCATCGCTGTAAATATCTGCTGCAACAGCATAAGGTTCCGTTTTATAACGCGCAACTTCCAATTCTGTCCTGGTATGATTTATAGGGTTTATTACATCTACCATACGTCTTCCTTTTTTAGCAAAATCATCTCCCATTTTAAGAAATGCTTTTGCCAACCAAACTGCCCCATGGGTGTATTGTGCACCATTCTCACGTATTCCGGCAGGATATGACGCAATATAACCCACATCTTCAATAGAATCAGCAGAAAAAGGAGGCGTGAGCAGCTTTATTATTCCGTTGTTATAATCTGCCAAAAAGCGTTCCGCAGACAAAAGAGCAGTCTTGCACCTTTCTTTATTTCCAAAGCCGCTTAACACTGCCCATGATTGAGCTATGGAGTCTATCATACATTCTCCCGAACGGTGGCTGCCTAAAACCCTCCCGTTATCACAAAACGCACGAATATACCAATTGCCATCCCAAGCATGTTTTTCTATGGCATCGGCAATTTTTTTTGTTTCCGTTTGCAATCTATGCCTGTCTACCTTTGCAGATTGAGACAGAAGCGACATTTTATCCAAGGCCTTTAGGCAATAACATAAGAACCAGCCGAGCCAGACACTTTCGCCTTTACCTTGAATGCCCACGCGGTTCATTCCGTCGTTCCAATCACCGCCCATTATAAGCGGAATACCATGTTCTCCGTATCTCATTGCGTGCCTGCATGCCAACAGGCAATGGGAAAACAGACTCTCGCTTTTTTCAGATACCTCAGGTATCTCATATCTGTCAATTTCGTTAAAATCAAGAGATTTACTCTTAATATACGGTACTTTTATATCAAGAATCCCACTGTCTCCCGTAACTTCTATATAGCGAAAAGTCACGTAAACGAGCCACAGTAAATCGTCGCTGTATCTGCTGCGTATACCTGCATTTTCCGGAGGATGCCACCAATGTTGTACATCGCCTTCCTCATACTGTCTTGAGGCATGCAGTAAAATGCGCTCTTTAACTTTCTGCGGGTCTGTACATAAAAGGGCAAGGCTGTCTTGAAGTTGGTCTCTAAAACCATAAGCACCGCCGCATTGATAAAAAGCAGTTCTGCCATTTAAGCGGCAACTAACAGTTTGGTACAAAAGCCAACCGTTCATCATAACATTTATGCTCTTTTCCGGCGTAGTTATGCGAATTCGTCCTAAATATTCTGACCAATAATCTTTTACTTTTTCAAGCGCCTCACTGCATGCTTCATATCTGGTATATTCTTGTAAAACAGTCTTATTGTCTGACAGTAGCAAAACACCTTTCCATGTATCACCTTTAGAAACAGCCTTTCGTATATTTTCCGCCGAGGAATACATCTCGTGCCTGTATGGTGTTTCAACGGAATACTTTAGAGACAATTTCTTTTCTTTCTCCGACGTAATTTCAAAAAGCGTTATTTTAACACCTTTGTTTATTGGTACAAATGTTGTAAAACACCACTCTATTCCGTTATATTCTCCTTTAAAGGATGAATATCCATAGCCATGATGTGTTATGCAATTTGAAAAAGGAGAAATGGAATTTTCTCCTTCTTCTGTAAATTCTGTAATTTCTATACGTTCATCAGATAAATCCTCCAGAGGATCGCAATACCAGCGAGTTATAGGATTTTCTCTGCTGTTTCCATGCCAAACGTAACCTCCGCCTTTTTCTGAAATAATAAAGCCAAACGGTTCTCCTTCAGCAGCAGAGATGCAATTAATCCAAGGTACAGGAGGACTTTTATATATAATATATTCTCCTGACGATGTATCAAAACCACCAAATCCATTGTTAAATTCCAAATTACCGTAATTAAAATTCCTTTTCACAAGCAGCACTCCCAATTTTTTATCATAGCCAAAAGACAAGATTTGATGCTTCAATGATTGGTGCAGCTCCGTTACTGTCTTTAGGCACAATTACAAAAATATCGCCTCTTACAGGGAAACATCCCCACATAGCTCTTTGCACAAGAGAATCGGCCAACTCGTGTATCGGACTTACATAGTCTGAATTGTCAAAGACTGCTAAAACCATATCAAGTTTTATACCTCTGAAACTATAATAGCACCACATTCTTACTAATCTTTCAAGTCTTACAGCATTTTCGACTTTGCGTATCAAAACAGTAATTATAGGATTGTCGCCTGAAATACCGTAGCCCCATAAATGCTTTTTTGTTTTATCGTCATAATATTTTCTGCCGTAAAGTAATTTAGAAGCATAACTTCTGAAAAATTGCATATCTCCTTTTCTAAAAGAAATATGTTCTTTTTCTATGAGGCAACGCGTCCTTGCCAATTCAAAAATACGTTGTGTGTTGGCAAAACTGTTAATTTCTGTAAAAGCAGTCTCTTTATTCTGATTCATGCCCATAACAAGCGAAAAAACTGCATTTTCTCCGGCTTCGACACGCAACTTAAGATTTACTGCAAAGCATGGATTTAAAACGGTTCCAGCTATGCCTGATAACAAAAAGTCAGAACTACCGTTTCTTCCCTTAAAAGAAAGTACATCAGTGTCATACATTATTGATTCCACCTGTTTTTTGCTTTCAGAAGAAACATCCACATAAAAGTAACTTTCCACATGATTATCCGTCGGCTTATGCTTTCGCCTTGTTGCCAAAAGGCAAACACTTGAGCTTTCTGTCTTTACAGCTTTCGTGGTAATAAACATTCCCGAATAAGAAGGATGCGCCGCATACGAAGCAGGATAGTCCATCATAAGTCTGCAATACAATGTTATGTTTTCATACAGCTCATTTTTCCCTTTGTTTGTAATTTTAAAAATACGAACTTCTGCGTTATCTTCCGTTGCTACACATATACTTTGTGTTACTTCCTCTTGTTTTGTAAGGTAGAGATATTCACCGCTCCCGGAATAAACAGTACATTTTACAGGTTTCATCATTTCACCATTTAAATAAAACACAATACCCTCAGGTAAAATTTGTTCTCTGTGAACATCAATGCCCATCCCGCATAGGGAAGAATAGCTGTTTCCCTGACCGTTGATTACCACACTGTATTTACCATTTGACAGTACATGAGCATCGTGTCCGGAAATGCAAACGTACTGTTCCTGCTGTTTTTCTTCACCTGAAGGTTCTTTACGGACAAGCTCATTTTTCGTCTTTGAAGCGTGTTTTTTAAATGCTTTTTTAGGGAACTTTTCTGTAAGCATTACTTTAACCGGTTGCATCATTGCCATGTCGCTCAAGCCTTTTGATACCATTTCGTCAAAAAGCAAGTTTGCAATGCCGCATAAAGCCATACCCACATGATGTGCCATAAAACTTTCTACAATGCCTTTTCTTCCCGGAGTAAAGTCAATTGCCTCGTAATAACCATATTTTCCCTCTGTTCCCAATCGTGACAACAGCTCCATATTACTGAATACTGCTTGTGGCGTAATGCTGCTTGCCATTAGACTTGCATAAGGTGCTACAACTGCATCGTCATTATGCATTCTCTTGACTGCCAAAGATTTTAGGCCAAAAGCTTTGTATTTATAATTCATATTTATATCAAGCGCATTATAACCTGATTCTGAAATACCCCAAGGTTTATCTCCCGCAAGACTTTGCTGAATTTCCAGCATTTCATAAATCGATTTATTTAAAGCCGAACCGCAAGGCGACGGCACAAACAATTCAGGCAATACATATTCAAAAACAGTTCCGGACCAAGAAAGAAGCACATTGCCATCTTCATTACATCTGCGTGCAAGAGCAGAAAAGTGTTCCGCCTCCACATCACCCTTTGCCATGGCCACATAAGAAGTCAGCCGCGCCTCCGACATAATCATATCATAAAAAGAATTTGAAAATTCCCCCGTACTGTAATTATAACCTATACATAAATGCCTATGCTTATCGTTATACAGAATGCCAAAATCCATTGCCAAAGCCATATTTTTCATTCTGGCTGCCAGAATTTTTTTATCCTCATATAAATTAAAAACACCTTGTGTAATATTTTTTTCTGCATTAACAAGCATTTCTTTCAAATTACAGCGAAAAGAATGGGCGTCTGCCTTTTCGTTCTTTACAGGCGCAACAAGCTCTTTATAATATTGTATTACTCTCAGAAATTCTTCTTTTGTATAATTATCTTTATTTAAGAATTCTTCTAAAACCCATATTTCTGCTGTATTTCCTTTTTCTGCAAATTCGTTTAAACAACATACTGTATCGTACAGACCTTCAGCAGATTTTTTTATATAATCTTCTGTTGTCTCCACTTCATTTATTGAATTTATCAGTGAAGACGCTGCCAACAGGCAAGCAGCAAGATTGCCGCTGTCTACACAAGAAACGTATTTTGGTTCCAGAACCTGCAAAGACATTGT
Organism: Clostridia bacterium; assembly: GCA_017560765.1. Classification (GTDB taxonomy): domain Bacteria; phylum Bacillota; class Clostridia; order UBA1212; family UBA1255; genus Egerieisoma. Next base: position 11,961 of record JAFZEI010000015.1, read on the forward strand.
GTCATACCAATTAAAAATATGCCCGTTCCACTTGTCCATTCTGTCTAAGGTATTCATAATTTTTTCTAAACGAACAAGCATTTCTCCTTGAGATATATAACCGAAGTGTTGTGCAATTACAGTAGAAACTATCAAAAAACCAATATTTGTAGGAGATGTTCTGTGGGCTACCGAATACACCGGCGAAAATTGCACATTGTCAGGGGGCAGAAAATTATCGCTTTCTACGGCATAATCGTAATAAAAAGCCCATATTTTTCTTGCATTAATACGAAATTTCTTTATTTGAAGCTTTGTAAGTTTTTTAGATTTATTTCCGTATCTTTGTTTAATTGTTTTTTTAGAACAAACATAAGCTCCCCACGGTCCTAAAATCCACAATACACTTGGAATTCCAAACAAAAAAGGCGCCATAACAGCTGCCGAAGCAAAATTTATCCACATTGTTCTGTTATAGTAAGCTAATGTATTTTGTATGCTTTTGTCAGCATCAGAGGAAACAACCCATTCCAGCATTTTCTGTCTGCTGCGAAAAGTTCTCCACACCGCACGTATCATACCATCTGCATGAACAAGGAAAGTGTGTGGAAGCAGTATAAAATTGCTTAGTACTCGCATGATTCTTGGTACGAATCTACCTCCCGATGTGATTAACAGTGTACCTGTAACGATAAAAACCCATAAAAAGGCATCACGGCGAAGAAAAAGCATTCCTATCACAAAAACCATAAAAAGAGCTACAGGCAACAAACTTCTTAATAAATTCATTCCGATTTTAAAACGCGAGTAAAAATTAAGAGGATTATTTTTTAATACACCTTTTTCGTTTTCAAATCTTTTTCCCAAAAAAGGAAGTAACTGCCAATCTCCTCTTATCCACCTATGCTCTCTTTTAATATATCCACCGTAGCTGCGGGGAAAACTGTCATATAAATGAACATCCGAAACAAATGCAGTTCTTACAAAGGAACCTTCCAAAAGGTCGTGGCTTAATATACTGTTTCTTTTAAATCTCCCATCAAGAACACCATTGAAAACATAAGGATCATACATGCCCTTTCCCGTATATATTCCCTCTGCGCAAACATCAAAATAAAAATCTGATGTTTTGCATCCGTATGAATCAAATCCCACTTCATCACTGTAAATTTTTTCAAAAATTGTTGTATTTTCTCTGTCGAGTCCTGATGGGGATATTGCAGGCTGCAAAAGCCCGTAACCCTTTGTCACCACGGGTTCACCTTTTACATAACTTATCTGCGGACGGTTTAAAGGATGATACATAATTTGCGCCATTTTGACAGCCGTATTTATTGGAATTACTGAGTCCGCATCTACTGTCAGCACATAATTCACTTTTGGCAACTCACCTTTAATAATTGCTCTGTTAAGCTCAATAAGTGCACCTCTTTTTCTCTCATACCCCATCCATTTATTGTCTTCTTTATAAAAATCTCTTTCCCTGACAAGTATACAAAAACGTTCACCTAACTTTTCTGTTTCTGTCTTTGCATACTGAATGAGTTCCCTGTCTTCCGGTGTGGTTTTTGTGGTACTTTCAGGTAAATCTGCCAACAAAGTATACCAAATCCCCTCTTGAGGATTTGCCCAATATGCCGCCTCCAATTGCTTAATCATTTCGTCTACTCGTTTTTTTGAGGTTATCATACATGGCAAAACTATCATAATTTTACAATCCTCAGGTAATTTACCATGAAATTCCATTTCCGGCAGCGAAAACGGCATCTTCCTGTCCGTGTACATTTTCTGTATCAATGACAAAGAAATATTCATTGACGCAATTAATATAAGCAAAACGCAAAAGGCTCCTAAAAATATTCCGAATATACCGTAAAGTTCCATAGAAAGCCCATACGCATAAACTCCGGGGCAAAAGGCCAAAACGGCAGAAGTAAACAAGAACATAACAAAAAAAGAGCCAAAGTCATTATGCTTTGTATAGTCCTCATATATAAAATCCCCTACATGAGCCTGCCGGTTTTGAGCCTTTTCCAATACTTCCAATGCATATTTTTCGGGAGAGGTATGTTTGCGTTTTGCACATACTTGTACAATACGCAAATATTCACGTCTTGACTTGGATGTCATTTTGTTAAAAATTCCCGTGGGATCTTTGCGTAAAATCTGCTCTGTAACACAAAGCTCAGACATAATTTTATCCCAATCCAGTGACGGCAAATCCCTTAGACTTTTTATGGCATTTCCCATAGAAACACCTAATGAAATTCTCGTTCTGTGTTCTCTTTCTATCAGCTCTTCAACCGTTGTTCCTTTTGCTGCCAGCTTACCGGAAAGAGCAGTTCTTATTGTGTCATTCTGTTCTAATTCAGCAGACAACCGAAGTACAGTTTCGGCAAAAACAGGCGTTATCATATCTGCATTATCAAACAAAACAGCTGCACTTCTCATGCGCTGCCCATTTTCCGTAGTGTAAGAAGAAAACTCTCTGAAAATTTTCTCGGCTGTTTTTCTGTCTTTGTATATTTTATCCGAAATTTTACAAATTTCTGCAATTCTCTTAATAAGTGCCACTTGTAGCATACATGGCAAAAACGTAAGAGACTCGGTATCTATTGGTCTTATTTTTTCATACGACGTTACAAAATCCAATATTTCCCGCTGCCCAATGCAGCCATCTGTATGCGAAGCAATTTCCGCCGCCAAATCATAAACAGGTAAAATTTTACGACTGTATTCTTCGTTTTTTACACTTTCGGCAGCCTCATTTACAACATGATAATTGTCAGCTATCCACTCGTCCGACGGAATACTTTGCAATTTTTGCGTATTTTCGCCATCTGACATAATTCTGCTGTATGTTTCATCTATACTTCCACTGCATTTTTCTATTGACGGAATGCTCCTTACGCCGTATCTGCCTTGCAAATGCTTTTCTCCGATATTTGCAGCATGCTTTATATATTCTTTTCCCGTTAATAATGTATCCTCAAGAATCATTTCACAACTACACCTCGTTGCTTTATTATTCGCAAGGAAGGTAAATTTTATACAAATTCAGACCTTTTTCAATCTGGAATAATCGCCCTCTCTCATTGTGCAATAAATTCTGGATGGATCAAGCTCCCAGCCGTTTCCTGTATTCCTGTTTAGCAGTTCATCAACAGTTACAAAACGATATCCTTTTTCTTTTAAAATATCCATGGCTCTGAATGCTGTTTCTATAGATGTTTCATAATTATCATGGAGTAAAACAATATCTCCGTCAAAAGTGTTTTCAACTATTGTTTTTACCATTTTATCTATATTTCTGCATTGCCAATCACGAGTATCATAATATCCCCAGCAAACAGTTATCATGGGTGCTGCTATATTTCTCACCCAAGGAGCAGTCAATGCGCTGCCTCCCGGTGGTCTCATATATTTAGTCTCCTGACCTGTTATTTCTTTTATAAGTTCATTTGTTTTTTTTAGCTCATAATCAACTTTTTCATGTGTTGATTTGCTGAGCCAACAATGAGAATACGAATGATTTGCAACAGTATGTCCCTCTCTTGCCATACGTGCAACAAGCTCTCTGCCTTTTGCAATCTCCCAATCCTCATATTTACCGGATTTATAATCCAATCTTTCACCTACAACAAAAAAAGTTGCTTTTGCATCTCTTTCGGCCAAACCATCCAAAAGCTTTTTTGTATATATGGGATTTGGCCCGTCATCAAACGTAAAAGCGACCATGGGCTTTATTCCCTCTCCGTTATCTGCTTTTACATAAACAGGAAAGAAAAGCGACAATACAATTACTAACCAAATTATAAAAATTGTTTCTATAAGATACACTTTGCGCATAAAAAAACTCCTTCACACGATAATGTGACGGAGTTTATTATTAGCAAAATTATTTCATTGAAACAGAAAATTAATGTAAATTTTAAATTGCGCCGGCATCTATTGCTTGCTGCATTATTTTCACCCCTGAAGAAGTTCCCAATCTGCTGGCTCCTGCCTCTATCAAGGCTGCTGCTTCTTCATACGTGCGTATTCCTCCGGAAGCCTTTACAAGTGTACATTCAAACAAGTCGACATTTTTTTTAAGCAATTCAACATCTTTAACTGTAGCCTTTCCCTCTGTGAAACCTGTACATGTCTTAACAAAATCAGCACGTGCTTCACAAACAAGCTTTACAGCCATGTCTTTTTCATGTTCCGTAAGAAGTCCTGTTTCTATAATAACTTTTAAAGTTCCGCCGCGAATTGCGCGTTTGACAGCTGCTATTTCATTTACAACAAAACTGTATCTACGTTCCTTCAGTGCCGCCAAATTCATTACCATATCGTACTCATCACAGCCATTTTCGCAGGCTTCTTCTGCTTCTGCCATCTTAATTCTTACAGAATTCGCTCCCAAAGGGAATCCTATAACGGTGCACACCTTTACATCCGTTCCTTTTAAAAGACCGCTTGCCAACGGAACATATATCGGATTTACGCATACAGAGGCAAATTTCCAATATGCCGCTTCTGTGCAAAGCTTTTCTATATCAAATCTCGTTGCTGAAGATTTTAAATTTGTATGGTCAATATATTCGTTAAGATTCATTATATATCTTTTCCTTTCTTAATCTCTTTTGAAAAGGTCTCTCGTATACACTTTCTCTTTAACATCATCAAGGCAAGCGTCATATCTGTTTGCTATTATACAATCACACTGCTTTTTAAAAGTCTCTAGGTCATTTACAATTTTACTGCCGTAAAATACTGAATTATCCTCCAAAGTCGGCTCATAAATAATAACAGTCGTTCCTTCTGCTTTTATTCTCTTCATTACTCCCTGTATAGAACTCTGTCGGAAATTGTCGGAATTGCTCTTCATTGTCAATCTATAAACGCCTACAGTGAGATTTTGCGCGTTATTTCCGTCAAAGCCTGCCTTTTTTAGCACACGCTCCGCAATAAAATCTTTTCTCGTCCTGTTGCTTTCTACAATCGCACCTATCAGATTTTCAGGAATATCTGCATAATTCGCAAGCAACTGCTTTGTATCTTTTGGCAAGCAGTACCCTCCGTAACCGAATGAAGGATTATTGTAGTGATTGCCTATTCTTGGGTCTAAACATACACCTTCTATTATTGCTTGTGTGTCAAGGCCTTTGATTTCCGCATACGTATCCAGCTCATTAAAATACGATACTCTCAAAGCCAAATATGTGTTTGCAAAAAGCTTCACTGCCTCTGCCTCTGTAGTTCCCATGAAAAGAGTATCAACATTTTCTTTGATTGCGCCTTCTTGTAAAAGTTCTGCAAAAGTATGAGCTGCTGTCACAAGCTTCTCGTTTTGCATATCCGTTCCCACTATTATTCTTGACGGATACAAGTTGTCATACAAAGCTTTTGATTCTCTTAAAAACTCAGGGCTGAAAAGTATGTTTTCTGTGTTATATTTTTTTCTTACTTTTTCTGTGAAGCCTACAGGTATTGTGGATTTTATTACCATTACAGCATTTGGATTGCATTTTTTTACAAGTTCTATGACTGCTTCGACTGCCGTTGTGTCGAAATAATTTTTTGTGCTGTCATAATTGGTTGGTGCTGCAATAACTATAAAATCTGCATCGGAATATGCTTTGTCCCCATCTACCGTTGCTGTTAGATTTAATTCTTTGGTAGATAAATATTCTTCAATTTCTTTGTCCTGTATGGGTGATTTTTTTTCATTAATAAGAGCTACCTTTTCAGGGACAATGTCTACAGCAGTAACTTGATTATGCTGTGCCAAAAGGACAGCTAATGAAAGTCCCACATATCCTGTTCCGGCAACTGCAATTTTAAAATTATTCATATTATCCTCCCACAAAATTTACGAAATAATTTCTGCAGAAATTTTTTTGCAAGAGAGCTTTTCGCAAGGTTCCCAAATCTGCTTTTCTGCCATAAGAGCTCTGATTTTTTGTATGATATCGTTTTCTTCATTATTACACCATAAATATCTGTCAAAGCCTGCAATATACTCTATCATTGCTTCTTTGTTATCTCCGTCTACAAGTACAAGCACAGGTCTGTTAGTAGCAGCATAATGATAAAGCTTTCCCGGTATTTGCGTGCCTTTTTTATTAAGAACGCAAATATATAAATCAGTTTTCTTTTCAAGCTCACTTATATCGCCTCTTGGAAAAACATTTATATTATCTGTTTTTTCAAGTGCAAAATCTGCTTTTCCCATAACATTCAATATCAATTCATTCTTCATGCCGTTACAAGCATTATACAAAGGCATAATATCTCTGTTATTCGAAAAATAATCTCCGTAATAACCTACAGTAAATATATTATTTTTTGTTTCACGATAAATCTTCGTTTCGATGAACGGAGTAGGCACAAATATCATTTTGTTTGCAAACTCCGGTTGTATTCTCTGCTCTTCTTGTAGTGTGAACGGTGATGTATAAACAATTTTATCTGCCTTTGAAAAGAGCTTTTTTTCTTCTCTTTTTATTGCTTTTTTAGTGTATATTGTTTTTGATGCTGAGATATCTCCTACCAAAGGGTCTCCCCAATACTGTATCCACTTTTTATAAGTTAAACCTTGCTCAACTAATTTTGCCATAGCTATATGGCTTGTCTTTGGATCGGAATCTGACATCACATACTCATATTCTTTTGACGGAAGTTTTTCTATAGAAACTTTTTTTGCGATATCATGTGTAAAATCGTAAAGTGTTGTATAATGATACAATTTTCTTGCTATTTTAAATAGTTTATGTTTTATACCGCCTTTTGAACCGCTAAGCATTCCGTATACTGCTTGATTTGCACCGCCGTTTTTTTCTTCATCTGCATAAATTATATTGACTTGCTCCATAAAACCATAGCCGGACAAATCCTTTAATACTATATTTGAATTTGCATGAATGCAGAACAAATCTACTTCATATCCGTTCTCAACGAATCCCTTTATTACAGCCAATGTTCTAATCATGGATGATGAAGAAGCATTTGGTGCTGCCATTTTTACTACGAGAATTTTTTTGTTATTTTTCATTTTCCAATATATCCGCTATTCTTTTGCATGCAAAACCATCCCCGTAAGGATTGCTGGCATGTGCCATCTTGTTATATTCTTCTTTGTTATCCAGAAGCTTCGTAAAATTATTATATATCACTTCTTCATCTGTGCCTACCAGCTTTAATGTGCCGGCTTCAATCCCTTCCGGGCGTTCCGTTGTATCTCTCATAACGAGAACAGGTTTACCCAAAGAGGGCGCTTCCTCCTGTATTCCGCCGGAGTCTGTAAGTATCATATAGCTGTTAGCCAAAAAGTTATGAAAATCGAGTACCTCCAATGGCTCAATAATATGAATTCTGTCACAATTGCCCAACTCTTCTGAGGCTGCTTGTCTTACAACCGGATTCATATGAATGGGATAAATTGCCTTTACGTCAGGGTGTTCGTCTAATACTCTACGTATTGCACGGAACATATTATGCATAGGCTGTCCCAAATTTTCTCTGCGGTGTGCTGTTATAAGAATCAGTCGGCTGTCTTTTGCCCATTCCAACTCTTTATGAAAATACTCTGTCTTTACAGTAGTTTTTAAAGCATCTATAGCCGTATTTCCCGTAACATATATATACTTTTCATCTTTGCCTTCTTTTACAAGATTTTCTTTTGCGAGTAAGGTAGGTGCAAAGTTATATTTTGCAACAATAGATACTGCCTGTCTGTTAAACTCCTCAGGATAAGGACTGTATATATTAAATGTTCTCAATCCTGCTTCAACATGTCCGATTGGAATTTGCAAATAAAAACAAGCAAGTGCAGTAACAAAAGTTGTGGAAGTATCACCATGAACAAGAACGACATCAGGCTTTACTTGTTCTAATACAGCTTTAATACTGTTTAATATATTTGTAGTTATATCAAACAATGTTTGTTTTTCTTTCATTACAGATAAATCATAATCCGGCGTTACATCAAAAGCGTCCAAAACTTGATCAAGCATTTGTCTGTGCTGTCCTGTAACACAAACGACAGTATTTATATTTTTTCTTTTTTTTAGCTCGTTTACAAGAGGACACATTTTAATTGCCTCAGGTCTTGTGCCGAAAACTAACATTACTGTTTTCATTATAATACCTTCTTCTGTTTATAAATCACAAATAGTAAACACTATCTGAATTTATTCCGATATTTTGCGTGTCTAAAACAATTTTTCCCTTTAATTTGTCTGCATTTTCTTTTATCTCATTATGTTTTACCATAATAACAACAAAATCTACAGATGATAAGAATTCATCCAAATCAAAAATCTGGTTTTCTGTTATGTTATGCTTTATAAATGGATCATACGCAACAAGAGGTTGTGCCAAATGTTTTTTCTGACACTCCAAAAGCTGCAGAGCCGGGGATTCTCTGTAGTCGTCCACATTCTCTTTATAAGTCAATCCGTATAAGCCTACTTTTGATATGTCTGTCATGCCCTTTTCTTTCATTATGTCATGAATTCTTTCTAAAACAAAAGCCGGCATAGAATCATTTACTTTCATCGATTCCCATATCACTTTTGTAAGGCTCGGGTAATCTCCTACCAAAAACCACGGGTCTACGGAAATGCAATGGCCTCCCACTCCGGGGCCCGGATTAAGAATATTTACCCTTGGGTGCATATTGCAAATTTTAATGATTTCATAAACATTCATATTGTCATTTCTGCAAATTTTTGCCAACTCATTTGCAAACGCTATATTTACTGCTCTGAATGTATTCTCTACAACTTTTGTCATTTCTGCCGTTTTTATATCAGTAATAATTATTTCTCCTTGGCAAAAAGAAGCATAATACTCTTTTATTTTCTCACCGATTTCTCTGTCATCTGCACCTATTGTTCTGTTGTTATGCAAAAGCTCATATACCATATTGCCGGGAATAATTCTTTCGGGGGCATGTACAAGATTTATATCTTTTCCAATAATTAAACCTGCCTTTTCTATTACCGGCCTTACATATTTATCAATTGTTCCGGGAGAAACAGTAGACTCTATTACAATAGTAGCTCCTTTAGGGCAAACTTTAATTATCTCTTTTACTGCAGAATTCACATAGCATACATCTATTTTTTTTGAAAAACTGTCATACGGAGTTGGCACAGACACAATATATGTATCTGTAACACAATATTCCGTAGTAAATTTGATACCGCTCTTCAAAGCTTTTTCAAACAGTTCATCCAAGCCGTCTTCTTTAAAAGTCGTTTTCCCCGCATTGAGAGTAGCCACAAGTTCCTTATTATAATCTGTTCCTACCACTTCTACCCCATGAGATGCCATCATAAGAGCAGTCGGAAGACCTATATACCCCAAGCCAATAACATTTACCATTCTTAAATTACCTCGTTTTCCTTAATTGTGCCTTTTCTTCTTTATTTAAACCAAATGCCCACAATGTGCCCAGATAAACTACAGCAAAAGCCGCAACACCCAAAAGCATTTTCGCAAGTAGATTTTCGAAAAGAAGTGTGGCTGCAAAGCAAGCTATTCCGCTTAAAATCAAGCAAATCCAAATTTTACCGAATATGTTTTTATACATTTTTATCATATTAATTTTATAAATCTTGTAATAATAAATGTTCATTATTATTACGCTGCCAACAAAATAGCTGAAAGCAGTTCCTACAGCTGCCGCATAATAATTCCAAAAATACGTACCAACCAAGGAAATTATAATATTCAGTACCGTAGTCAAAAGTAAAATCATGGTTCTGAACACCAATCTATTCTGGGCCCTTAATATAGATAAGCATACATTGACACACAATTCCAACAAGGAAGGTAACATGAGTATTAGAACAATGATATACACATCCTCATAGCCATTCCCTAACCATAAATTGACAAAAGTTTTACCTAAAACAATAAAACCTGTCAATGCACCTCCTAATAAAGCAAATTGTATTCTGCCTGCCTTAAGAATCAATTTTTGAGTCGCAGAAAGATTTTCATCATCGTTTTTTAAGGTTTCAGTTACTGTAGGAAGCATAACACTTGAAATAGATGTAGAAAGCTGCTCAAACATAGAAAATATCAATAATCCCATAGAATAAACTGTAACTGCTCCTGCGTTGACGACAGCTCCTATTATTACGTTATCAAGATTTCCGTTGGCTTGAGATGCAATAGTAGTGATAAAAATCAGCATAGAATACTTAAATGATTCTTTAAACACGCTGTGTTCCCATCTGCTGAATTTTATTTTAACATTTAACACACGATTTATATAAACAATTTCAACGCAAAGCATTCCTATTGTCAAAAACAAGTCTAACAATACAATAACCAAGGCATCTTTTATAAAATGCAAAGCAACATATATTGTCAATATTCTTGTAAGCAAGCGGATTATCTTTAATCCGTTGCCAAACATGAATTTATTAAAACCTGTTATCACGCCATTGAAAACATTTTCAAAAATATGAGCAATAATGCCGGCACACAAAAAGACATACAGCTGTTTAGCTTTTACTAGCTCTGCTGCTGTAAGACCTTTCCCATATATATTGTCAATAAAAAAATAAATAATTCCGGTAGCAATTATAACGACTACGCTAATAATACCTGCTTGAAATAAGCTCATAGATATAAAATTAGGTATTTTTTCTTCTTCTTTGTCAGCTCTGTATCTTGATATATATCTCAATAATGTACCGCCAAGACCAATATCTAAAACCAACAGTGCTGCTGTAAAAGAAGACATAGTCTTGTAAACACCATAAGCACTGTCGCCTAGCTTGTCAACAATATATGGAGTAACCAACAAACCGGAAACAGTATTAAGTATTATTAATATATAAGAAAGAATCGCACCATATTTTACTTGCGATAATGAAATTTTTCTCAAAGTTTTTCTCCCGTATTTTTTTCTTTTGCTCGCCTTATTATGCCAACACACAATCCAATAAGCAGGAAGAAGTTTGGTTCTAATAAATACGAACTTGACAAAAATAATTTAAAGAAGCTATTTGTGCAAAGCAAAGCTATAATGAAAGTTTTTTCTTTACTGCTCTCACATTTTGACAATGCACTAATATAAAGCGCTATCAATATTCCGAATATTAAAGAACCGCCAAGCACACCAAAGGACACCCATAATTCCAAAATAATGTTATGCGCATATGCCGTTGTAAACTCTCTGTCTGCTGCAACACCCAGTCCCCAAGGATTTTCCTTTATTACAGACAGTAAGGTTTTATTAATATTATCACGTCCATTTGGGTCTGCTATTTCTCCTTCTTTAAAACTGTCCAAAATTCTGGTACTCATACCCATACTTGAAACTATCTCCCTCAAAAAGTCAATAATCTCATCCATAAACAAAAAGACAACAAGAAGAAATAAAATAATTGCTAAATAAGCGACTATTTTGTTTTTTGTTTGCTTTATAAAGACAAAATATGCAAAAGCAAAAACTATTATTGCAACAACAGGGCCTCTTGTGCCATATGATATCAATAGCACAAATCCTATAATCATGGCAATCAGATCAATTTTTTTATATTTTTCAAAGAAATATCCGGCTGTCAGTGCAACATGAGGAAGGAGTTTATATGCCATACCCATATTGTCATCACCAATTTGCAATGTATCTGTTCCGAAAATTATTAAACTTGCCAAATCTGCAAAAATTGCATAAACAGAAAGGACGTGTAAATAGTCAATCACCTTTTCACTTCTGTATGCCGCACCTACAAGAAATAAGGTGAGAATGAATAAAATAAAATCTCGTCTTTCCTCTGATAATACTGTAGCAACCTCTGTATAAGCTGCGTATTGTATTCCTAATTGATATCCGGCTGCAACAGCAAAGTATAGAAATATATCAGATAGCCGCAATCGCTCAAAAAAGTAAGAGACAGAAAGCAAAATTGCCGTAATAAAAAACAAATAAACTACAATTTCTGTAATGTAGTTAAAAAACGGCAACCTGTACATGACAAGTTTTAAGTCAGAAATTAATGTATTGTTTGCCCAAACCAAGCAAAACAAAAATAAAAAAAACATTTCTGAATTAAAAGGTTTCTCTAATATATTTATATTTTTTGGATATTCTCTATTGATTGCCATAAATTCCCCTTCTTGATTTACTTACCAATTAATATAGGCAACACAAAAGTCCATAAGCCTGTTCTGCATAAAAAAAGGAAAAATCTGTATTTATAAGATAATTTTCTGTACATTTCCTTTTTATTCAAAACATCCCACGGCTCTTTATTTAAATATTCTTTTACAATATGTCTTTTTTCTTTTGATGTCTTAGGACACTTTTCAGAAAGCAATTCGCAAGATACAACAGTATAAAATTCCATTGCAAGATTTTTAGCATAACACAGTGTATTTTCTTTTATAAAAGCTGCATTTTCTTTTTTTAAGAGCTCTGCATATCTGCAAAGTATTTCTTCCCTATTTCCATAATATTTTCTCATGGAGGAACTTTCATATATCACATAGCAGTACCATATATCCAGAACGACACAAATATTACTGCACTTGTTTGTAAATTGCATATTCCATAAAACGTCTTCCCCTAAGGGTTGTCCCACAGGGAAAGGATTATTCTTCGCAACATCACTCTTTATGAGTCTTGCACATGGACCTCTGCCTATATAGCCATATTTTTTTACGTTTTTATATTCGGTCCGATTTGTCATCAAAAAGTAACTGCGCAAATCATCCATATTTTCTTTTGTATAAATATGATATTGTTTGTTTTCTTGTAACGGAATACTAACACTTTCCCCCGGTTTTGTTTTTGCAACTGCCGCAATCACCATGTCAGAATTTGTCTCTTTTATGATTTGAAGTCCCTCTGAAATTGCTTGAGGAAGCAGTACATCATCTGAATCCAAATACATAATATAGTCTCCGGTTGCAAGTTCTGTACCGTAATTTCTCGCAGCGCTTACTCCTTTGTTTTCACAATGAAAAACACGAATTCTATCATCGAGACTTTTTTGCAAATCACAAAAAGCAGCAGTTTCTTCATTTGAGCCATCGTCAATTATTATAATTTCAACATCTTTGAAAGTCTGATTAAAAAGACTTTCCATGCAACGGTTCATATATTCACAATTAACATTGTATACAGGTATTATTACGCTGACAACAGCCATATTTTCCTCTTTTTAATACTTTATTCTAACGTAAATTTTAGCCAGCAAGCGTCTGGTACAAGCCAACATGTATCTCAAATATTGAAATACGCACACTTTTTTATCAAATACATACGAAACGATATTTACGCTTACTCCGCAATCCATAAGCTTTTTGTTCTTATTGTTATACTTAGTTCGTGAAAAAACCGTCATCCCGCTTTCTGAATATTTTTCAATTTCACCGGGAAACTTTTCTGTATACATAAACGGATATGAAATAAATAAAACACTGTTCTCTTTTAAAAACGATATTACAGCATCAACATCATTTTCTCCCATATTGTATTCATATCTGGCACAATATATCCCTTTATATCCTAATTTTGAAACTATCGCTACAGTTTCTGTAGTATATGCTTCTATCAGAAATCTTTCTTTTAATTCTGTTTTTTCTCCTATACACAACGAAAGTACATCAAGGAAATTCAAAATCTGTTCCTCTGTAAACATTCCGAATAAATCGAGCATAAAAACAGTATCATTATACTCTGATAGCATATCAATAATATTTTGTAAGGATATAGGAGTAAGTCCCTTTGTGGATAAAGAAAAAAGAGTCTGTTTCATAAACCAGTCAAAGTCATATACATTGGGCTTTTCAAAAACCTCCATACGTCTCATTGACTTTTCATCAACAGTATGAGCAACGGCAACATATTTGTTGTCAGTTGTTTTTCCGATGTCAAATTCAAAAACCTTAACACCTTTTTTATACCAACGCAAAAATGCCTCTTTTGTATTGGTTTGTCTTACACCGGCAAAAGCACCGAGACCGTGCATACAATAATTAAATTTACCTTTTAATTCATGAACTGTCATCGTATTAAAGTTTTGCTGCCTCTGCAATTGCCAAATCGTTTTCATCATCTATTTCATACCAACGGTCTGCATCAATTTTAACTATCCTTATATCATTGTTCCCGTAATATATCATTGCACCAAGAACAAGCTCATAGTAACTGTTTATATTTCCTATTTTTACATATAAATCAATCATAGGAAAATACTGGTTGCAAATAAAATTCTTACTAAACTTGTACACGTTTACTGTTTTAAGTGCCTCGTCATACGGGAATCCCTCATATTGGTCTCTTTTTATAACAAGGGAACTTGCCTTTATTCCATCGCAAGAAAGTATAACAGAGCCATTCATCGTTACAGGGTTATACTCACTTACCAATATATTACATTCCGCTTCTCCCGACAATATTTTTTCTATCAGATCATAACCATAATACAAATCACATTCAAGCATAATGCAATCATCATGTATATAATCCCTCGCCAAAAAAAGAGAGTAGACATTGTTAGTTTTATCATAATCTGAATTTTCTACATATGTAATAGACATGCCCTTCCAGTTATTACCTATGTGTTTTATTATATATTCTGCCATATGGCCAACAACTATCACTACATTGTCAATTTTGCGCGTTGCAGATAAAAGATTTAAAGTATTTTCAAGAAGAGGAGTTCCCTTAACCGGAACCATACTTTTAGGCATATGATCTGTAAGCGGCCTAAGACGTTTACCAAAACCGGCAGCCAAAATAATCGCTTGCATTTTTACTTACTCCTTTCTTTAATTAAAAAATTTTATGCACTTTTTAGGAGAATCCAACATATTAACCGGATGCTCAGGCTTTCTTCTTTCTTCAGACGGCAATAAAGAATAATCCCCATACATTTCTTTAAGAAATGTATCTGAATTAATTAATGCCATAAGTTTTTCTCCTCTAAATAAAACCTCGCCGTATCCCTCGTCATAACTTTTTTTATTAAAACGTCTTCCGGTCTCGTACATTCTTGACGTATAACGTGTATATATTCCCGATGGTTTATGTTTCTTTATAGCAACCGCCTTGTCATTCAGCTCAAATATATCGCGAGGTCCGACAATTATTTTAGCAAAAAGACCGAGAATACTACTTACAATATCCCTTATCTTCTTATACGTCTTGTTATATTTGTCGTGCCTTACATTTCTCACTTTAGTATTGTGAAATGCAGTTCTTAAAAATCCTGTTTTAAATTTTTTCCACTTAAAAACCAATTCGTTTGCAGGTTTTTCTTCATTAATAAATAAATCAATGTATATTTTTTTCTCCAACAACTCTTTCGTTGTTACCCTGTCAAGAAAATGAATTTTTAATACTTTAATTTCTGAATCTTCTGCAAGTACTTGTCTAAGTTTAGTATATTCCGTCCTTGTCATCATTACGTCAGCATCATCATCCCAAGGAACGAAATCACCATGTCGCATAGCTCCCAAAAGCGTTCCGTCAGCAAGAGAATACTTTAAATCATGCTCTTTGCAAAAACGGTCAAAAGATAATAGCAAGCGCATCATATCTTCATGTGCTTCTTTTAAGTTATACTTCTCCTCATAGCTGCCTACTTTACTGTAAGGATATGGGATTATATAGTTAATAATCGCTTTTGTCTTTGTGTCGGCGCCGCTCATCAAATGCCTTCCATCTTTCCTCTGCAGTTTCCAAATATATTAGAGAACGTCTTTTTTCTGCAAAATTTTCAAAAGTATCAATTTGCTTTGCGGGTATTCCTGCCCAGACAGCACCCGCCGGAATGTCTTTATTAATCAAACTATTAGCTCCGATTACAGTATCAGACCCAATTCTTACATTTCCCAATACAATAGTTCCCGAACCAATAAAAACATTATCCTGTATATCTATACAACCCAGTTGCTCTTTAAATTCAGAATTATTTTTCTCTCCATGGTATTTGAAATTTAAAACACCATGAATCGCGTCATGTACAACAAACTTTACACCGGAAGCTACTTCAACATTATTTCCAAATGAAATAAGCTCGGAATGTAAAGGAACAAGCATTGCAGGTAATCTTACATTTTTACCTACGTGATGAAAAATCTTCTTTTTCCTTGCGTAATTTCCTCTTTTAAGTTGATCAAAAAAAAGAAAAAATCTTATAGATCTGAACATTCTTTTTATATCCATTGCCAAATATCTCCTAAATATACTCTCCGGCTGTTATTCTGAATGTACTGCCTGTCATCATGGCAGAGGAATCTGACATAAGGTAAATCAATGCCTCCACATAGTCATGTCTTTCCAACATTCTGCCCATCGGAATTGTGTTTGCCGCACGTTTTCTTAATTGTGCCTCAGTTTCTCCCTGCTGTTTTCTAAGGGCAACTTCACCCTCTGTTGGTGTCCATCCCAAAGTAAGATAGTTGCAACGTATCATTTCCGAAGCATAATTATGAGCAATATGTTCCATAAGAGTAATTAAAACGCCCTTGGAACAAGCGTATGCAGCTCTGTCCTTTTCGCCACCCCACGCATGAGCAGAACCTGTAAAAACTATGGAACCTCCACCATTCATTCGCATATATTTTATTGCCTGTTGACAACAAAAAAAGCAAGCCCTGAAATTTACGTTCATTACCTGATTAAAAGTTTCTTCATCACAAGTATCTAAAGGAGAAATCGGCGTTACACCTGCATAATTGAAAAAACCGTCTATCTTCCCAAACTTATTTGCAGCTTCGTCAAATAACTTCTTACAATCTTCTACTTTTTCCAGATCTGTATGGACAAAAATTGCTTCACTTCCATAAGTCTTGATAATTTTAATTGACTTACGAGCAGCGTCTTCATCTCTGCCACCTATAACCACTTTAGCTCCGGCTTTTGCAAACTCTTCGGAAATTGTCTTTCCTACTCCTTTTGTACCACCGGACACTACTATAACTTTTTCTTTTAACGGTTTATTCATATCAAAAATCAACGCCTTATAATTCTAATGCTTTTTTTACATCAAAGCCTTTAAGCAACATGTCATTTCCGTTTGTATCAAAGACCTTAACACAATCCATATATTCTCTAAGTTTTTCCCCCAACTCCTGTTTCGAATCACATACAATGTATAATCTTGTCATAACTTGCTTTTCATTACCTATCCATTCTTTAGGAATATTATCTCCTTCATATAAACGCTGTGCATTTGCAATAATATTTTTATCGTTTTTCCATTTATCCAAACCCTCAATTTTGCCAATGCGTCCCTCTTTGAGCAAAAACCAAAGTGTAGCAGCCCATTTTCCGCGCAAATAAGGATCATCCGAGGATAAAAGATCCATTTTTCCCTCAGACCCCGTCAAAGCAAATCTAATAAGCATTTCTCTTTGATCAAAACCTTGAATTTCTTTAATTAGCAGATGCGGTGCCTCTCCCTGAAGTCTAAAGCCTGTATCGTACACATAAAACTCACCATTTTCATAAAAAGCAGAAAGCATGAGCACTCCATTACGTATTCCGATGTCCTTGAACATCATTACTGCATTCTCGTGCATTCTCTCAAAATATTCCTTCATATGCTTTGAGGGGTATGTGCCTCCAAGACACACACGGCTCAACCCGGGCTGTTCATCAGTAGTATATCTGTCATATATACAAGATGCGCTGCATTGTCCGTCCTTAAACGTATAATACATTCCCATGTCTTCACATTGCATGTATTTTTCTACTATAAAGCGTTTTTTCTTTGAGGCTTCCAAAGCTTTTTCAACGGCAGGTTTTAAGTCTTCTTTACTGTAACAAACTGTCATTCCCACACCACCACCGTTATCTACAGGCTTTACCATTACAGGAAATACAATTTTATCAATATCTCTGTCATTTAAATCTGCATCAAGATAAAACTCCGGTATTCCGTGAATGCCATACCTTTCACAAGTAGCTTTAAAAACATCTTTAAAGGCAAAAACATCAACAATTTGCTGCGTGGCATAGCAAGGAAAACCTAAAGCATTACAAACTTTACAATAGGAAGGAACAAGAATATCAGCAACGCCTACCAGCACACCGTCAACTTTTTCTTCCATTGCCAAAGCAATAACACCGGGGACATCCATTCCGTCAACATCAAAACTTTTCCAGGAATACTTTTTTGCATCATCAGTATGGCGACCGCTTGTAACAATGGTCTTAATTCCCATTTCGTTTGCCAACTTAACAAGTGCTGTTGTTTCAGGATTTCCTCCTAAAATCAATAACTTTTTACCTTCAAATTCACTACTCATATAAATTCTCCTCATTTATACAGTTTCTGTTATATAGTTATTCTTTCTCCCACAGTCATAAACATAAAATTATTATTTGGATATTGTTCTTTCATAATGTGGTAAAATTTCCCGGGATTTCCTCCATGGCACGGAAACATTCCGTAATGACTGGGAATAGTAATTTTGGGCTGTAACGCATTACTTAAATCTGCACAATCCTGTTCATTTAAATTGCCAAATGCTCCGTTTATCGGTGCAATCAACATATCTATTTCTCCAAAAGCCATATATTCTTCTGCTTTTTCAAGATGCAAACAAGTATCTCCGGCCATATATATTATTTTACCATCTACGGAAATTACCACTCCAAATGCATCCGGTGCGGCATCAGAATGATCGCAGCTTACAAAATGCAAATCAAAACCATCCAAAGAGACGCTTTGTCCTGCTTTTACATAATGCACATTGCTTTCCTTCATTTGCAAACGTAAAACTTCTTCTCTGCATCGTGTAGATGCAAAAAGCTTAGTATTGGGATTCGACATAAGCAGCGGTATAGAATCTATATCAAAATGGTCTACATGTGCATGAGTTGTTATCAAATAATCAAATTCTATATCAAAAGCACCAAATAATTTAGGGAGCATTCTTTTAAAACCAATATTACCTTCAATTCGCTCTACACATTCCGACAAATACAAATCTATGCCTAAAAGCTTCCCGTATTTATTTTTTATTATATACCCCGCCTGTCCCACATAAAAAAGATGTGTTTCTCCAAGCCGTGCAGACATAACATTTGTTACGAAATCATTCATAAACTATAATACCTACCTATACAGTATTTTGTGACTCTACGTATTCAGCAAAATCCTCCATTGTAACAGAAGTTTCTGAGGATATTCCTTCCCGCTTAAAAACTGCAGCTACAGTTTTGAAAAGAATTTTTATATCCAATAAAAGGGAAACATTATTCACATAATATAAATCTAATTGAAATCGTTCCTCCCAAGACAGTAAGTTCCTGCCATTTGCCTGTGCATACCCTGTTAATCCCGGCCTTACATCATGTCTGTGTTTTTGTTCTTCTGAATAGTATGGCAAGTATTTTACCAATAAAGGCCTGGGGCCGACAATTGACATATCGCCTTTTAATATATTTATTAATTCCGGTAGCTCATCGAGAGAAGATGCTCTCAAAAACTTTCCATACGGGACCAATCTTTCTTCATCCGGTAAAAGATTATCGTTCGTATCTTTCTCGCAAGTCATTGTCCTGAATTTAATAAGCTTAAAAACCTTCTCTTTTTTACCCGGTCGTGGTTGTACAAAAAAAGGATTGCCTTTCATAACAATAGCTCCTGCGACAATCATGATTATTATAATCGGCGAAAAAACAATTAAGGCAGATAAAGAAAAAACAAAATCAAGTATACGTTTAATAAACTTTATGTACATATTAAAAACAACTCTTTATTATCTCAATTACAACATCTTGCTCTTGCTCTGTCATTTTTATATCACTGGGCAAGCACAATCCCCTATTAAATATATCTTCACATACACAAAAATTATCAGCTTGTACAACACCACAATTTTTAAATACAGGTTGCATATGCATCGGCTTCCATATTGGTCTCGACTCAACATTGTACGAAGCCAATTTTTCGCGAATTTCCTCAGGACAAGACTTTCCTTTTTCGCTAATATATGTAAATTCCTTTTCTTGGCGAATTTGCTTGCACATTGCTTCTTTATCAATAATTATGCAACTAAGCCAATAATTTGGTTCCATTCTTTTCTCATCATAAGGATTCATTTTTAAAGGAAGATTCTTTAAACCTTCTTTGTATCTTTCATATATAGCCTTTTTGGCTTTTACATGCTCATCAAGATGTAATAATTGTCCTCTGCCTATCCCGGCAAGGACATTGCTTAATCGATAATTGTACCCCACAATCTCATGCTGATACCATGGAGCATCTTCTTTTGCTTGTGTAGACATCTTTCTTGCCAAGTCTATGGCGTTTTTATCATTGCTTAATAACATTCCGCCGCTACTGCAAGTAATAATTTTGTTTCCGTTAAAGCTTATTACACCATAATCTCCATAGTTGCCCGTTTGTACTCCTTCAAAAGTTGCACCTAAAGACTCCGCCGCATCTTCAATCAAAACAGCATTGTGTCTTTTGCAGATAGCTTTTATTTCGTCTAATTTTGCAGGCACGCCATAAAGGTTCGTCACAATAACAGCCTTTGCATCACCGTAAATCTCAAAAGCTCTTTCAAGTGCTTTCGGATCCATATTCCATGTTTCTGTTTCGCTATCAATAAAAACAGGCTCTGCTGCTTCATAAACAACGGGATTTACCGTTGCAATAAAAGTCATATCCATACAAAAAACTTTATCTCCCGGTTTAACACCGGCTAATTTAACTGCTAAATGCAAAGATGTTGTTCCTGAAGACAATGCCAAAGAGTAATGACATCCTACTTTATCACAAATTGCTTGCTCTAATTGATTTATATTTTCACCCAATGTGCTGACCCAATTTGTATCAAAAGCTTCATCAACAAAAAGTCGTTCCTCAGAATGCATCGTAGGTGTTGCTAGCCATATTTTTTTATCAAAGGGTTTAATTACCATTTTTTCACCTTACTATCTTAGTTTGCTCCTGACAAATCGAATCATTCTCAATAAAATTCGAGTTACCCGCAGGCTTATACGTAGTTACAATTTTCATAACCATTTCTCTTACATCATCATCTCTGTTTTCAAAGCACGCCTTCATTAAAAACTGTAGCTGATGCAAAAACTTATCCGTATCAAAATTTATAGGCTTTCCTATATGTATAAGTTTATTGGGAGTACTTGTTATACCCTCTTCAGCCATAAGCTTCTCCTCAAAAAGCTTCTCTCCCGGCCTTAAACCAATATATTCAATTTTAATATTAACATCAGGAATATAACCTGACAATTTAATTAAATTTCTCGCTAATGTATCAATTTTCATCGGAGAACCCATATCCAAAACAAAGATTTCTCCGCCCTTCGCATACGTTTCTGCCTGCAGAACGAGAGAGACAGCCTCCGGAATAGTCATAAAATAACGTATTATATCAGGATGTGTAACTTTTACAGGTCCACCGTTTGCAATTTGTTTTTTAAACAAAGGAATTACAGACCCGTTGCTGCCCAAAACATTACCGAAGCGCACAGCAACAAATTCCGTATGAATCTCTCCGGGATGTTTACACGGCATTTTAAATTCCCCATCCTCATCCTCAACATGAGCCTGTATAACAGGAAGCTCGTCCGCTCTGCCTTCCTTAATAAGCTTATCAAAAGACTGAATTATCATCTCGCACAAACGCTTGCTGGCGCCCATAATATTTGTTGGGTTAACCGCCTTATCTGTCGAAATCAAAACAAAGCGTTTGCAACCATTCATAATAGCAGCATATGCTGTCTTGTATGTTCCGATGGCATTATTTTTTATAGCTTCGCAAGGGCTACTCTCCATAAGAGGAACATGCTTGTGTGCCGCAGCATGGAAGACAATTTCAGGCTTGTACTTATTAAAAACCTGGTTTAACTTACGGCTGTCTCTGACTGAGCCTATAAGCACCACAAGATTTAATCCGTAACACGTTTCCTTAAGCTCTTGCTCTATATCATAAGCATTGTTCTCATAAACATCAAAAATTATCAACTGCTTAGGTGCATGTTTTGCAATCTGTCTGCACAACTCACTGCCAATTGAACCGCCGCCGCCTGTAACAAGAATTACCTTTCCGCTCAACTGACGGAAAATGTCACTCATTTCTACCTTTATCGGTTCTCTTCCCAAAAGATCTTCCACCGCAATATCCTTCATGGCAGCAACAGAAACATCACCGTTAACAAGCTGGTATAAGCCGGGCAGATTTTTTACTTCGCATTTTGTGTTTTGGCAAATATTAAGTATTTCACTTTTGACTTCGGCAGAACAACTGGGAATAGCAAAATATATCTTCTCTATATTGTACTTTTCTACATTTACTAAAATATCGTCACGTCCGCCTACTATCGGTACGCCATCAAGATATCTTCCCCATTTACTGCTATCGTCATCAATTATACAGCAAACAACATCCTTGATTGTTGTTGCTCTTTTAACATCCTGTAAAATCATTTGTCCTGCAGAACCGGCACCAATCAGCATAACTTTTGAAAAACCTGCCCCTGAGGTATTTTTTATTGCACTGTTTCTTTGTAACAGAATAAAACGATATCCAAAACGCACTGTAATCAAGAAAACAAACTGTATTATTGAGCCAAATAAATGATATGAAAAAATCATTTGTTTAAAAATAACTGTAATTCCTATCCAGTGAGCAACAGAAGTAATAATTGATGCCAATAAAATTCTGGAAAACTCATTAAAACTTGCATATCTCCACAAGCTGCGATAAAGTCTGAGCAAAAAGAAAATAACAATGCAAAAGACAGAATATATCGGTGCAAATTTTGCAAACGGTTCTAAATATCCACTGCTTTCTACCAAAGAAAACTTACAGTCAAATCTAAACCACAATCCTAAAAAATATGATAAATTAACAGCAATCACATCATAAAAAACAAGTAATATCGCTGCATAATTAATAGATTTTTTTTGTTCAATCGATTTGTTGTTATTCATCTTTTGCCTCCTTTTCTTTAATACTTTTTTATTTCTTTTTTGTATGCTTCGCCAACCTAAACATATATTAATTTTGTTTAGATGCTTTTGTAAAAAATATATCTTTTTGTTGTCTGAAACGAGCGTAAAGCTACGATTTAAGACAAAACAAAAGTCATACAAAAAAAGCACAAACAGAACAAACCATTCGCTGTTTAATTTTATTTCTTAAACACCTTTTTGTCAAGTAAAACATAGCTATACAAAAGGGGCTTTTCTTTGAGTTTGTGTATATTTTTGTCAAAAATTTACACTGTTTTTTTAAATTTGTTTTTCATTGAAAATCATGTTATACTATTTAAAATTATCACTCAAATAGCGGGAGGAAAATAATGAGAATACACGAATCGGGAGAAAACTATTTAGAAGCTATTTTCAATATCCGAAAACGTACAGGAGCATGCCGTTCAGTAGATGTTGCAAGAGAACTTGGATTCTCAAAACCTTCTGTAAGCATAATGATGCGAGAATTACGTGAAAACGGTTTTATAGAAATAGATGATTCAAATGATATTTCTCTGACCGAATCCGGTATGAATATCGCTCTTTCAATTTCAGAACGCCACGAAATAATAGCCAGAACTCTTATTATGTTGGGCGTTCCGGAGGATATTGCTTTAATTGATGCCTGCAAAATAGAACATGATTTAAGTACGGTTTCTTTTGAAAAAATAAAGGAATATTACATCAAGAACAAAAAATAAGCATATCAAAACCATGGATTTATTTTACTCTTCTCTTTTTATATTTTTACGAGTATAATATGTAAAGTCTCAGAAAGGGGGCTGATATCATGAGAATAGAAAAAATTTCTAAAAACACTGTTAATGTATACATTTCCCATAACGACCTTGCCGCAAGACATCTTTCTTTTGCTTCCTTAAAAGAGGATTCTGCAGATTATACAAAGCTTGTATGGGATGCAATAGATCATGCAAACATAGAATTTGGCCGTGAAATCGACGATCGTCAGCTTCGCGTTGTTAACAGATTTGACAACGATGGTTGTCTCGTTCTTACTATTTCACATAGTATCGATGAAGACTCCCACGAAGGAGCACTTTATGACGAAGAAAATCCTCTTTTAGAGCATTTTGATAAAATATTAAATGCCGCTGCAGATTCTATGCGTAAAGAGTTAGGTTTAAATTCAAATAACAAAACAAGAAAGACTTCACAAGATACTAACGCGGAGCAAAATCCCAACGGCACGGCTTTTCGCAATATTTTTCAGAAAATAAATGCCGAAACAGATGCGCGCAAGAATTTCCGTTATAACACAGGGAAGAAAAGTGAGCCGGCTCAAGAAGAAAATTACGACGATATAGCTGAAAATAAAGCAGCAGAAGGAATTCCGGAGTCAAACGACAATCGTGAACATGCAGAAGAGCGCAAAAACCATCTTCTCCCGGATTGGGATATTATTGTGTTCCCGGTTTTTACAGATATGGTAGAATTTTTCTCAAAAAACCAAAACTTTAAAAGAATAGCTTCTTCTTTATACGGATATCGCGGAGCATATTATTTGCTCCTCAAACCAAACAGCAAAAACCAACACACCGTAGAACGGTTAGAAGCTCTTGTTGTCGATTATAATGCCACCTATTTGCCTGCAGAATCTTTTCTTCCATTATTGTTAGAGAGAGGAAAAGTCATCATGGAATCAGGTGCAATCTCAAAGATTATTAAACACTTTACTTTATAAAAATTTTTATTTTCTCTATAAAAAAAGCACTCGAGAAATCCCGAGTGCTTTAAATTATGCTTTATTTTACGATAAGGATTATTCCTGTACCTCGTAAAGATCTTTCATCTTAAGCAAGCGATTGTAACGAGCCTTAGCCTCTTCCTCTGCCTCAGCAAAGAGTTTTTCTGCTCTTTCAGGGAATTGCTGTTTAAGACGACTGTAACGTGTCTCACTCTCAATAAATGCAATGTAACTCTCAGTAGGAGCTTTGCAATCAATTGTAAGAGGATTCTTGCCTTCTGCCTTAAGCTCAGGATTGAAACGGAATGTCTGCCAGTAACCTGCAGCAACTGCCTTCTTCATCTCCTCTTGGCAATTTGACATACCGCCTTTAACACCATGCATCTCACAAGGAGCATATCCGATGATGATTGAAGGTCCTTTGTATGCTTCCGCCTCTTTCAATGCTTTAATAGTCTGATTCATATCAGCACCCATAGCAATTTGAGCCACGTAAACATATCCGTATGACATAGCAATTTCAGCGAGATTCTTCTTGCCTATTGCCTTACCTGCTGCAGCAAACTGAGCAACCTGACCAAGACGGCTTGCCTTAGAAGCCTGACCACCTGTATTAGAGTAAACCTCTGTATCGAATACCATGATATTTACGTCCTCACCGGAAGCAATAACATGGTCAAGACCGCCAAATCCAATATCATAAGCCCAACCGTCTCCGCCGAAAATCCAAACTGACTTCTTAGCGAGGAATTCTTTGCTTGAAAGGATTTCTTTACGCTCACAGCAATCACAATCAATACTTTCAAGTTTTGCAATAAGTTTCTCAGAAGCAACTGCATTTGCTGCTCCGTCATCTACAGTATCAAGATATGCTGTGCAAAGTTCTTTAAGCTCAGCACATTCTGTTCTGCCGGCAATTCTCTCAACGCAAGCAATAAGTCTGTCTCTTACAGCTTTTTGTCCCAAGAACATACCAAGACCATGCTCAGCATTATCCTCAAACAAGCTGTTACCCCATGCAGGACCGCGACCTGAATCACGGTTAACTGTATAAGGAGTTGCAGGAGCACTACCACCCCAAATAGAAGAACATCCTGTTGCGTTTGAAATATACATACGTTCACCAAAGAGCTGTGTAATAAGTCTTGCGTATGATGTCTCTGCACAACCTGCACATGAGCCTGAGAATTCAAGCAAGGGCTGGTTGAACTGGCTTCCCTTAACAGTGAAGTCGCTGAAAGATGTAGGTTTCTTTGTAACAGTTGCAACTGTATAATCGAATGCATCTTGTTGAGCTGCCTGAGACTCTTGAGAAACCATCTTAAGAGCTTTTTCTTTAGCAGGACAAACTTTAACACAAAGTCCGCATCCCATACAATCAAGAGGACTGATTGACATTGTGAATGTGTATTCCTCACAGCCTTTACCCTTCATTTGAACTTTCTTTGTTGACTCAGGAGCTGCGTCTGCCTCTTCTTTGCTCATCGCAAAAGGACGAATTGTAGCATGAGGACAAACATAAGCACACTGGTTACATTGAATACAGTTCTCCGGAATCCACTCGGGCACATCTACTGCAACACCGCGTTTTTCGAAAGCAGAAGAACCTTGCGGGAAAGTACCGTCTGCCATATCAGCAAATACTGAAACAGGCAATGAGTCTCCCTGCATCATACCAACAGGCTTCAATATCTCGTTAACAAATTTAACCATTTCAGGACGATTGCTCTTAACGTCAGAAGCTACAGCATCAGACTTTGCATCTTTCCATGAAGTAGGAACATCAATTTTAACGATAGCATCTACACCTGCATCGATTGCTTTGTAGTTCATTTCAACTACTGCCTCACCTTTTTTAAGGTAAGACTTCTTAGCAGCAGCCTTCATGTAATCTACAGCTTCTTCGATAGGCATAATGTTCGCAAGAGCAAAGAATGCAGATTGGAGAATTGTATTTGTTCTCTTACCCATACCGATTTCTCTTGCTTTATCAATAGCATTTACTATATAGAACTTAACGTCATTTTCTGCAATATACTTCTTTGCCTCTGCAGGAAGGTGCTTTTCAACCTCCTCAGGTGTCCATTGACAGTTAAGAAGGAAAATTCCGCCGGGTTTAACGTCATTTACAATCTTATATCCCTTAACTATATATGAAGGATTGTGGCAAGCTACAAAGTCAGCTTTTGTTACATAATATGAAGACTTAATAGCCTTATCACCAAAACGCAAGTGCGAAATTGTTACGCCGCCTGTTTTCTTAGAGTCATACTGGAAGTATGCCTGAATAAACTTGTCTGTATGGTCACCGATAATTTTGATTGAGTTCTTGTTTGCACCAACAGTTCCGTCACCGCCGAGACCCCAGAACTTACAGCTGATTGTGCCTGCAGGAGCTGTATCCGGAGCAACTTTCTCTTCTAATGAACGATTTGTAACGTCATCAACAATACCGATAGAGAAGTTAGCCTTAGGCTCGTCTGCTTTGAGGTTCTCATATACTGCAAATATGCTTTGCGGAGGAGTATCTTTTGAACCGAGACCGTAACGGCCACCTACAACTTTAGCGTTTATACCTTTTGTTGCAAGAGCAGTAACAACATCCAAGTAAAGAGGCTCACCCAAAGATCCGGGCTCTTTTGTTCTGTCAAGAACTGCGATTTTCTTTGCTGTAGCAGGAATTGCTTCAACAAGTTTTTCTGCGCTGAAAGGTCTGTAAAGACGAACTTTAACGAGACCTACTTTCTCGCCTTGTGCGAGCATATAATCGATAACTTCTTCAGCTACATCACAGATTGAACCCATTGCTACGATAACTCTGTCTGCATCGGGTGCACCATAGTAGTTAAAGAGTTTGTAATTTGTACCGATTTCAGCATTAACCTTATCCATATATTCTTCAACAATTGCAGGAAGAGCATCGTAATATTTATTACATGCTTCTCTGTGCTGGAAGAAAATGTCTCCGTTTTCTGCACTACCTCTCAATACGGGATGTTCAGGATTGAGAGCTCTTTTACGGAATGCTGCTAAAGCGTCTTGATCGATCATTCCTTTGAGAACATCATAGTCCCAAGCTTCTATCTTTGAAATCTCATGAGAAGTACGGAAACCATCAAAGAAGTTAACAAACGGCACGCGACCTTTTATTGTTGAAAGGTGACAAACTGCACCTAAATCCATTACTTCTTGAGGATTTGTACAAGCCATCATTGCAAAACCTGTTTGACGGCAAGCATATACGTCTGAATGATCTCCGAAAATATTAAGTGCGTGTGATGCTACACATCTTGCTGATACGTGAATAACGCAAGGTAAAAGCTCACCGGCAATTTTATACATATTAGGAATCATCAGGAGTAAACCTTGTGAAGCAGTATAAGTTGTTGTAAGAGCTCCGGCTGCCAAGCTGCCATGTACAGTTCCGGCAGCACCTGCCTCTGACTGCATTTCCATAACTCTTACATTATCACCGAAAATATTCTTAAGGCCTGTTGCTGACCATGAGTCAGTAAGCTCAGCCATAACACTGGACGGTGTAATAGGATAAATACTTGCTACCTCTGTGAATGCATAACTCACATGAGCGGCAGCTGTATTACCGTCCATTGAAATCTTTTTTCTTGCCATAATTATTTTGCCTCCTTAGCTGCGAGAATTTTCTCTGCAATTGCTTCTGCGTTCAGGCCGTATTTTTCGAGAAGTGCTGCAGGAGTTCCTGACTTACCGAATTTCTCCTCAACACCAATCATTTTAACTTTGCAAGGATAGTTCTGTGAAAGAGCCTCACAAACTGCGCCACCTAAACCACCTGATATATTATGCTCTTCAACAGTTACAATAAAACCTGTTTCTTTAGCAGCTTTTACAAGAATTTCTGTATCTATAGGCTTAATTGTATGCATATCGATAACTCTTGCATTAACGCCTTTTTCATCAAGAATTTCTGCAGCCTTCAAAGACTCCTGTACCATAAGGCCTGTTGCTACGATTGTAAGATCAGTACCTTCTTTAATTTCTACACCCTTACCAACTTCAAATTTGAATGTTTCGGGATCATGTACAGCTTCTACGCCAAGTCTTCCGAGACGAACGTATACAGGACCATCATGCTCGATAGCTGCTTTAATAGCAAGCTTTGTCTCAATCTCATCGCAAGGACTGAGTACCAACATATTGGGAAGTGCTCTCATTACAGCAAGATCCTCAATACACTGATGTGATGCACCATCTTCACCAACTGTAAGACCTGCGTGTGTTGCGCAAACTTTTACGTTAAGTTTCGGATAGCATATAGCATTACGAATCTGCTCACATGCACGTTCTGCTGCAAAAATAGCAAATGTGCTGGCGAAGACAATTTTGCCTGTTGAAGCAAGACCTGCTGCAACGCTCATCATATTGCCTTCTGCAATACCCATATTAAAATGTCTCTCAGGATATACTTTTTTAAATGTATCTGTTTTTGTTGATTTTGACAAGTCGGCGTCAAGAACAATAATTCTCTCGTCTGCACCAAACTCTGCCAATGCTTTACCGTAAGCTTCTCTAGTTGCTACTTTACCCATTATTTTCAAGCCTCCTCTGCGATTTCTTTATCGATTTTAGCCATAAGGGCATCAAGCTCTGAAATAGCCTGATCTCTCTGCTCCTGATTAGGTGCTGTACCGTGCCATGCATAATTATTCTCCATGAAAGAAACACCCTTACCCTTTACACAGTGGCAAACAACCATTGTAGGCTTGCCTTTAACTGTCTTAGCTGTCTCGATGGCATTTTTAATTTGCTCGTGATCATGTCCGTCTACGGAAATAACATTCCAACCGAAAGCTGCAAACTTGTCCGCAATCGGCTCAGGATTCATAACGTCTGTAATATTACCGTCAATTTGGAGTCCGTTATAATCAACGAAAGCTGTAAGGTTATCAAGTTTATAATGAGCGCCTGCCATAGCAGCCTCCCAAACCTGACCTTCTTCAATTTCTCCATCGCCGAGAATTGAGTATACTCTGTAATCTTTCTTGTCAATTTTTCCTGCAAGAGCCATACCTACAGCAGTAGAAATTCCCTGACCCAATGAACCTGTTGACATATCAACTCCGGGAACGTAAGTCATGTTAGGATGTCCTTCTAAATAGCTGTCTACCTTACGGAATGTGTATAAATCCTCCTCAGGGAAGAAGCCCTTTACTGCAAGGGTTGCGTAAAGTGCAGGTGCACAGTGACCCTTTGAAAGAACAAATCTGTCTCTGTTGGGATCCTTAGGATTCTTTGTGTCAACTCTCATTTCAGCAAAATACAGTGTAGTAAAAATATCTGTACATGAGAGTGATCCGCCCGGATGTCCGGACTTTGCAGAAAATACTTCTTCTATAATGTATTTTCTGATTTGAGTAGCTTTTTTCTGTAAATCAAGCTTTGTGCGCTTGTCCATGATGTAATCTCCTCCATATCATAAAATTATTTAAATATAGCATGAATTATAATAAACTGCCGAAGCAATCATTAACATAAATATAAATTAGTTTCTGCCTTCTATTTCTGTGATAGTATCAAGTCTAACCTGATGTCTGCCACCTTCAAATTCAGCATTTACCCACTCATCAACTATCATTTTGGCAAGCTCTGTTCCTACAACACGAGCGCCAAAGCAAAGAATGTTTGAATTATTGTGAATCTTAGAAAGCTTTGCCGAAAAAGGTTCTGAACAAACTGCTGCCCTTATACCATTAACCTTATTTGCAGCAATGGAAATACCGATTCCCGTACCGCATATAAGTATACCTCTTTCACATTCTCCCGAAGCAACAGCATTAGCCACCTCTTCTGCCTTTGCTGCATAATTGCTGGCAGTGGTAGATTCTGTGCCAAAATCTTTAACTTCTATTCCCTTCGATTCGAGATGTGCTTTAATAACTTCTTTAAGTGCTACCGCACTGTGATCGTTTCCTATTGCGTACATTTCTCTCTTCAAGCCTCCTATTGTTTTTTTACAGTCTTATACAGAAGCTTTACACTTCTTTCCAATTTATTATTATACACCCTCAGCTTTTAAAATTCAATTAAAAAAAGACAGTTTCGCGGGAAACTGTCTTTTAAAAACACGCTATTTTAACAGATTATGCAAAAATCTTCTTTTTTGCAACTACAGTCAATGCCAAGGCAGCAATTACAACCAAGAAAACAACACTTACATCTCCTGAATTGGGATTCTTGTTGGGATCTTGTGGCTTTGTTTCGTCTTTATCTGTGTCTGTATTTGTATCTTTATCTGTATCTGTGTCTGTGTCGGCATCATTATCTGTATCGCCCTCACCTGCGGAAATATATGCCTGAGCTTCTTCCACAGTTTTAAACATAGCTACCCAGTCAACATCAACTACCGCACCGCTTGCGTTTACAGGATCAATTCTAAACCATTTTACTTCGTCTACCCACTTGTCTAATGATGATCCGTCAGCAATTACATACTGCCAGTCAGTATTCTCTGCATCAATATCTCCTGTGGCACAAGCAGCTCCGCCTTTGATAAGAATCTGAAGTCTCATATTGTCTGCAGGAGTTACAATTCTCATTTTTGCAACAACTACCTTGAGAGTATTACAATCAATCGGATCTAATCCCGCACTTGTAATATCTCCTGCATGAGCGCCGGCTGATGATGTACCGGGATAAATATATCCGTCTCCGCTCTTATCAGTTAAAGTAACATATTCATCCTCTACTTTAATTGTAGAAACAGTAGGTATTGTAAGACCTTCATCTGCGCCTTGCTCTGCACTACCTAAATCCCAAAACCATCCCGGTTCTGCTGCGAAAGCCGGAACAACACTTGCACTTAAAATAAGTACAACCATAATCATTAAAGCAACTAATTTTTTCATTTTTGCCTCCTCCTAATTTTTAAAAATTATCTAATCTAGATTCATAATCCACAGTATATTTCAATGCATCGGATATGTCAATTGTAATTTTTTTCTTCGATTTGCATATACTTACAATAAAACTATAGGAGAAGAAGATATTTATGAAAGATGGATACTATTACTTTTTACCTGCCTATTTAGAAAAGGAAAAATCTAACAAATATGAAGCTGACAAGTCTTTAGGATATATTTCAATCACATGTGCTCCCGATCGGCATGTTTTTTCTATTCAATGTAGTCTAAACAAAGATAAAATTCAGGCTATTGCCAACAGACGCACTCCGATTGAGCTTTACATAAGTCCCGTAACTTATGTAACAAACACATCTGTGTATATCGGTCGCTTTTCTCTCTCTTCTAAAAATCATTTGTTTTTAGACGCCTCCTTATCAAGCAGGCAAATACTTCCGGAAGAAGACAACCAATACATAATTGTCACTTCCGGCGGCAGAACATTGATATACTCTCTCATACAAGAAAAACGTCCCGAACCGGTTATAACCGATGAGACTCATTCTGCAAATACCTTCGGAGAAATATTTGATCCTTTTAACACTACCAATCCTGCCTATAAATGGTTTATACATTATGCCAAAAGCCAAGGCGAGCTGGAAAGAATATTCCGTACATTAAAAATACACCCGGAAATGTTCGGGAAAATTAATAACTATAATACCGGATTTTCGTCTGATACATTCATTAAAACGGCATACTACGCTCTTCGCGTAACAGGGCACATTTTGCGAGGTGAATACAGCGATCCGATAAGTGATAGATTTTTTACAGTTATAGGCTTACCCGGCTGGAATATTCGAAACAGAAAAAAATCCGCCCCTTCCATTCGCATATACGCTCGCTGGATTACAGCCCAAAACAAGCCTGCAAAGCTTAACGCCGGCAACTACAATGGATATTGGCTATATTACTTTGATAAAGAAACGGGTTATCCTGTAAAAGCCGTTCTTAAAAATAATTAAAGAAACATGCATACTATTCCGGCTGATATTGCCGAAATAAAATTTGCTGTTAATGCTGCCGGAAGTACTCCCGGCAATTTTCTTATTTTTGTTTTCTCTGTATACACTGCCATTGTGTAAAATATTGTTTCTGTAGAGCCCATCATTACACAAGCCGTTCTTGCTTCGTATGAATCCGCTCCGCATTTTGTCATTATATCTCTCAATGTTGCTAAGGACGCACTGCCCGAAACCGGTCTTATAAGCACAAGAGGAAAAATTTCTCCGTTTATTCCTATTTTCTTTAGGACAGGTGATGCAAAATCCACTAAAAACTCTAATATTCCCGAATCTCTGAAAACTCCTATTGCTACAATTAAGCCTATTAAGGAGGGAACTAATTTTATTATTGTCACTGCACCGTCTTTTGCGCCTTTTACAAAACTGTCAAAGCACGCCACCCCTTTTATAAAACCTATGATAACTATTATTAAAACAAATACAGGCAATATGTATGTCATACTTTTCCCCCTTTTCGAAAAAACAACTTATTGCATATCACAAAAACAGTTAAAGAAAAAATCATCGAAACTATAGAAACTATCCATGTTGGGATTAAAATATCCACAGGGGCAGAGGCACCTAATTCTGCACGCATCGCAATAACTGTAGTTGGGAGTAATTGAATTCCTGCAGAATTTATTACAAGAAACAAACAAACATCTTTTATGTTATTTTGCATTTCAGCAACTGCCTCTATTCCTGAAGGTGTCGCTCCGTTTCCTAATCCAAGAAAATTTGCAGCAAAATTTGTAACAATTGCATTTTGCGCTTTTTCATTCTTTCTTGCAGACGGAAAAAGGCTCGATATTATAGGTTTAACAATTTTCGAAAACCATTTTACAGCCCCTGCATCTTCAAGTATTTTTATAATCCCACACCAAAGGGAAACAATTCCAATTAGCCCCACCGCAAATTCTACTGCCTCCTTTGCCGACGATATAATGCTGTTCATAATCATATCTGTCTTACCCAAAGCAATGCTTCCTCCGATACCAATTATCATAAGCAGAACCCATATAATATTAAGCATTTTCATCACCTCTAAATCGAAACATCTTTTTAAATATATGTTTCCTTATTCGGTTATATGCACTTTTGGTTTTCCATTTTTTGGCAAATAGCACGGGAAATATTTCCCATAAATTTGACATTATTCAACAATTTTGTTAATATTTCGTCACATTCAGTTGAATGTTTTTTCTATATAAGGAGGTAAAAAAATGAAATCAACAGGAATTGTAAGAAGAGTAGACAAATTAGGACGCATAGTAATTCCAATGGAGTTAAGAAAGGTGTTGAATATTTCAAATCGCGATGCAATAGAAATATTTTCTCAAGATAATACACTCATATTAAGAAAATATGAGCCTTCATGTATTTTTTGCGGTAACGCCACAAATGTAACAACATACAAGGGCATTAATATATGTCCGGAATGCATCATGAGGATGCAAAAATATATAAAAAAGAACGCAGTTTAATAGTTTCCCCCAACTGTTCTCCCTCTGTTGTCTTTTCGTTCAAGGCAACAAAAAAGCCCTTGAAATTATCAATCGATAATTCAAGGGCATTTTTTTATTATCTAGTAATATTATTTAATATTATTCAATAATTTTAGCAACAGCGCCGGCACCAACTGTTCTACCACCTTCACGGATAGCGAAACGGAGACCTTCTTCCATAGCGATAGGAGTGATAAGTTTAACTTCCATCTCGATGTTATCACCGGGCATTACCATTTCTACTCCCTCAGGAAGTTGGATAACACCTGTAACGTCTGTTGTTCTGAAGTAGAACTGAGGTCTGTAATTGCTGAAGAATGGTGAGTGACGTCCACCCTCATCCTTAGTCAATACGTAAACTTGACCTTTGAAGTGTGTATGAGGTTGAATTGTACCGGGTTTAACAAGAACCTGTCCTCTTTCGATTTCTGTTCTCTGAATACCTCTTAAGAGTACACCGATGTTGTCGCCTGCTTCAGCTTGATCGAGTTGTTTACGGAACATCTCAACACCTGTTACAACTGTGCTCAACTTCTCATCGCTGAGACCAACGATTTCTGCAGGATCACCAACTTTGATAACACCTCTTTCAAGACGACCTGTAGCAACAGTACCACGTCCTGTGATTGTGAATACGTCCTCAACAGGCATAAGGAAAGGCTTATCTGTAGGTCTCTCAGGTGTAGGAATGTAGCTGTCTACAGCATCCATAAGCTCTTTGATGCAAGCGTACTCAGGTGCATTTGAATCAGAATTTGCGCACTGGAGAGCTGTAAGAGCAGAACCTCTGATAATCGGAATCTCATCTCCGGGGAACTCATATGAGCTGAGAAGCTCTCTGATTTCCATCTCAGCGAGGTCGAGGAGCTCTTCGTCGCCTTCGTCGATCATGTCACATTTGTTCATGAATACAACGATGTAAGGAACGCCAACCTGACGAGCAAGAAGAATGTGCTCTCTTGTCTGAGCCTGCGGGCCATCAGGACCTGAAACGAGAAGGATAGCACCGTCCATCTGAGCTGCACCTGTGATCATGTTCTTAACATAGTCAGCATGTCCGGGGCAGTCAACGTGAGCATAGTGTCTTGTAGCTGTCTCATACTCAACGTGTGCTGTATTAATAGTAATACCTCTTTCTCTCTCCTCGGGAGCGCCGTCGATTTCGTCATATGCTTTTGCTTCAGCAGCACCGTCTAAAGAAAGAGTCTTTGTGATAGCGGCAGTCAATGTTGTCTTACCGTGGTCAACGTGACCAATTGTACCGATATTTACGTGGGGTTTTGTTCTTACGAACTTAGCTTTTGCCATTTTAAATCCTCCTTAAATAATAAAATAATCAAAATAATTGAAAATGTGTCCTTTTTGTATATTACACTTTTTCATTTTTTTTTGCAAGTATATTTTTGTGCTTGTAAATCAAGCATTACTCTGCATTTCTCTGTTTGAGAACTGCTTCCTGTACGCTCTTAGGCACTTCCTCGTAGTGGCTGGGTTCCATGATAAATGAACCTCTACCCTGTGTGCTTGAACGAAGTGTTGTTGTATAACCGAACATCTCGGCTAACGGACAATGTGCAGAAATAACCTTGCTGCCTGCAACATCCTCCATACCCTCAATCTTACCACGCTTAGCACTTACAGAACCGATGATATCACCTAAATATTCCTCAGGAACATTTACGCTAACCTTCATGATAGGTTCGAGAAGTACAGGATCAGCTTTCTTACAAGCTTCTTTAATTGCCATTGAACCGGCAATCTTAAACGCCATTTCTGAGGAGTCAACCTCGTGGTATGAACCATCAACAAGAGTTACTCTAACGTCTACCATAGGATAGCCGGCAATGATACCGCTTTGAAGAGCTTCCTGAATACCCTGGTCAACAGGTCCGATATATTCCTTAGGAATTACGCCGCCCACAATCTTGTTAACGAACTCATAGCCTTTACCTCTTTCAAGGGGCTCAACCTCGATAACACAGTGACCGTATTGACCACGACCACCTGACTGGCGAACAAATTTACCTTCTTGGCGAACAGGTTTACGAATACCCTCTTTATAAGCAACTTGTGGGTTACCTACGTTAGCTTCTACCTTAAATTCACGAAGCAATCTGTCAACAATAATTTCCAGGTGAAGCTCACCCATACCGGAAATGATTGTTTGTCCTGTCTCATGATCTGTACGTACTCTGAATGTAGGGTCTTCCTCTGACAGTTTCTGAAGGGCAATACCCATCTTCTCCTGTCCTGCTTTTGTCTTAGGCTCAACTGCAACTGAAATAACCGGATCAGGGAACTCCATTGTCTCAAGAACAATAGGAGCACTGTCGTCACAAAGTGTGTCGCCTGTTGTTGTATCCTTTAAGCCAACTGCAGCAGCAATATCTCCTGCATATACACGGGTAATTTCTTCTCTGTGGTTAGCATGCATCTGAACGATACGTCCTATACGCTCTTTTTTACCCTTTGTTGCATTGTATACATAAGAACCTGCTTCTAAAGATCCCGAATATACACGGAAGAAGCAAAGCTTACCTACAAACGGGTCTGTAACAATCTTAAATGCTAATGCAGCGAAAGGCTCATCATCACTTGAGTGACGAACTGCTTCTTCTCCTGTATCAGCAAGAACACCGTTAATAGCCGGAATATCTGTAGGTGCAGGCATATAATCAACAACTGCATCAAGAAGCTGTTGAACACCCTTGTTTCTATAAGAAGAACCACAAAGAACAGGGATCATCTTAACAGCAATAGTAGCTTTACGGATTGCTCTCTTGATTTCTTCAACTGTCACTTCTTCGCCTTCGAGGTATTTCATCATAACCTCTTCGTCTTGGTCCGCAACAGCCTCGAGTAATTCCATACGATATTGCTCTGCAAGTTCCTTCATATCCTCAGGAATTTCTTCGATTTCCATTACCTTACCAAGATCGTCCTTGTATACGATTGCATGCATCTCAACAAGGTCGATGATACCTACGAATGAATCTTCTTTACCTATGGGCAATTGGAGCGGAACTGCGTTCGCACCTAATCTGTTGCGGATCATGTCTACACAACGGTAGAAATCCGCACCCATAATGTCCATTTTGTTTACATAACCCATACGTGGAACACCGTACTTGTCAGCCTGTCTCCAAACAGTCTCTGACTGAGGCTCAACACCACCCTTTGCACAGAACAAAGTAACGCTACCATCGAGAACACGCAATGAACGCTCAACCTCTACTGTGAAGTCAACGTGTCCCGGTGTGTCAATGATGTTGATTCTTGTGTTCTTCCACTGTGCTGTTGTAGCAGCAGAAGTAATTGTAATACCTCTTTCCTGCTCCTGTGCCATGTAGTCCATGGTAGCAGCACCGTCATGTGTTTCACCGATTTTGTGTGTACGTCCGGTATAGAACAAAATTCTCTCTGTTGTAGTTGTTTTACCGGCGTCGATATGGGCCATAATTCCTATGTTTCTGGTATTTTCCAAACTAAATTGTCTAGGCATTATTTTCTCCATTTCTTAGTTTAAAACTAAACTCACACTACTGCACATAATTTCCTTAAAGAAATTACCAACGGTAATGAGCAAACGCACGGTTTGCTTCTGCCATTTTGTGCATATCTTCTTTTCTTCTTACTGCGCCGCCTGCATTATTAAGTGCATCCATAAGCTCGCCTGCAAGACGCTCTGCCATTGTTCTTTCGCTTCTCTTACGAGCAAAAGTAACAACCCATCTGAGACCAAGTGCTTGACGTCTTTCGGGTCTAACCTCGATAGGTACCTGATATGTGGCACCACCAACACGTCTTGCTTTAACTTCTAACTGGGGCATGATGTTATTGAGAGCTTCTCTGAAAACTTCTAAAGGTTCTCTGCCGGTTTTTTCACGGATGATTTCAAAGGCATCATAGCAAATTCTCTGTGCTACACCTTTCTTACCATCTAACATGATGTTGTTTATAAGTTTTGTAACAACTTGATCGTTGTATATAGGATCAGGCAGAACCTCTCTCTTCGCAATATATCCTTTTCTAGGCATTTAAACTTCCCTCCTTTTAATGATAAGTGATCATTTGGTACTCTGCATTTTTTCAGCAGTACATGCCGGCTTCTTTTCATATGATATATCACGCTAAAAATGAAATCTATATGAATCACCGGCGATCCGGTTAATAATTATTTTTTAGCTGCTTTCGGTACCTTAGCACCGTACTTTGATCTACCCTGCATACGGTTGTTAACACCTGCTGTATCAAGAGTACCTCTGATAATATGGTATCTTACACCAGGGAGATCTTTAACTCTACCGCCTCTTATAAGAACAACGCTATGCTCTTGAAGGTTATGTCCGATACCCGGAATATATGCAGTAACTTCCATACCGTTTGTGAGACGTACTCTGGCAATTTTACGCAAAGCAGAGTTAGGTTTTTTAGGTGTAGTTGTTCTTACAACTGAACAAACTCCTCTCTTTTGCGGACTGCTGATGTCAGTGCTTCTCTTTGTTAAGCTGTTAAAGCCTTTTTGAAGAGCAGGAGAAGTGGACTTCTTTTCAATTGTCTGTCTACCCTTACGAACCAATTGGTTAAATGTTGGCATTCAATTTCA
Source organism: Clostridia bacterium (assembly GCA_017560765.1). Taxonomy (GTDB): domain Bacteria; phylum Bacillota; class Clostridia; order UBA1212; family UBA1255; genus Egerieisoma. The sequence continues at coordinate 50,674 of JAFZEI010000015.1, forward strand.
CCTCCGATTTTATTTTATGTTTTCTTGTACAAAACAGCAAAAATGCTACAAGTGCACAAGCTTTGTAATTGTACACGAGACAATGCTTATTGTCAACACTTAATGTCAAAAAATAACGGAGCCGATTATCGTGAAATAATCGGCTCCATCTTTAAACGACTATTCGTTTGCAATTATTTTGGAACTCTGTATGCAAAACGGAATTGGTTTGTACTCTTGTCTATAGTCTCATACGAAGGTTGTACTGATCTTATTCTGGAATCACTACCCGCATCGTATCTATATGAGTAACCTCCATCATAGTCACTGGCAATAATGAATACGTGTCTCGGATAGTTAGAATATGCAGGAGCAAAGCTTCCCGTATAACCAACGAATACAATATCACCTGCTTTAAGTGAACTCAGTGATGTTACCTTAGTAAATCCGTAGCGCAAAAGGAATGTTTCAAGACTGATAATATTTGCGCCGGAGTTACCGTAAAGTGAAAGTCCTTCTTTAGAAGGCTGATGTGCTGTATAGCCTGCATTACCCATGAGCCAACCTATAAATCTGTCACAAGATACATGCTTGTATGATTTGTCAAGATATGGGTTAACTGTAGAGTGTCCGTATACCCAGCCATTTACTCTTGCATAGTCTGCAACAGATTTAGCATGAGTAAGAAGTTTTGCAACTTTCTGTCCGTGTTTAGCATAAACAAATGCACCGTTTTGATCATATACTGCATAACCTGTTGTTGAATTCTCATTTGCTTTTGCAACCGCAGCATTATAATCAGTATATACTCCGCCGATTTGCGCACCTAAATCATTCTTTACATACCATGAAATATTTTCTGCTGTTCTATCTGCTATAAAGAAGCGTTGATTTTCTTCGCCATAGTAAGTATAGAGTTGAACATTTGTTCCGCTTGTGTAATCTGCATTAGAAACATCCAAAGCCATTTTGTCACAATGAGCAGGACGGAAAGCATATGTTGTTTCTTGAATATACAGGTACCATTGCTGAGAAAGGCTATCATTGCAGTTCTCCGTAACAATATTTGTTACATCTGTCACACCGGCTCCGCTTACAGCCAAAGCTTTATCATTACTCTCGTTGACAATTCTGTAAGCACCATTGTCAAGTCGTATGAATTTCCAAAGTTGACTTGATGAAGCAGCCGGAGTAGCAAGCTGAACATTAGTACCTGAAACAGCAAGAGATTTACCTCCAACAGTTATATGCGCAAAGAAATTCGTACCAACATCTGCAGGCGTCAATTTATTAAATGTACTTGTTTGTGTATTCAAATAATTTACTGCAGCGTCACCATATTTAATTATTTTTTCAGTGATATCAACGAGTTTTGCATCTGTACCACTCTGTGATGAATAAACATACGACTCAATGCTATATTCAAATGTTCCGCTTATTGCTTTACCAGTACTGTCACAAACAGTGAGTTTCACTGTTTTGCTCATCTGCGATGCACCTAATCCATCAAAAACAAATGCATATACAGGTGTACCGGCAGGTCCTGTTACAGTTGAAAAGGCATCTTGTTTTACAGTTCCCAACAAATTATTGCTTGTATCCGTTACCTTAACATATACATTTGATAAATCTGTATCAAAATATCCTTTGATTGCAACTTTATTATCAAGATAAAGTCCCATCGCTAACCAAGTAGCTTTATCGCCGGAAGCTACAGTAGGCGCTTTTTTCACATTTGTGAGAGCTCTTAAATCACTTGTGCCAAATTTCTTCTGAGCTGTTGTCAAATTTGCACTAACAAGTTTGTCTACATTATATCCATTATAAATCTGTGCTGATGCTCCGTAATTAAGCATATCAACAAGCAATGTCTTAAAAGATGGATCCGTTGCCGATGCAAGTTTAGAATAAATATATGTAGCCACACTATATTGGTTCGTCTTACTTGAATATACAACTCCGTCTTTAGTTGCTTTTAATGTTGTAAAAATAGCGTCGTTCATCATCTGAGGCGCCACGTTGTTAAATGAGAATAAATAACAAGCAACTCCGCCGACAGAGGATGTTACTGGATTAAGAGTAATTGTTTTTCCGCCAAAAGTCGCCTCAAGATAAGGATTTGAAAAACCTGCAGCATCAAAGATATCTTTCTTTACAAGATATTTAATTGTAATATCACTTGAAATTGAAAGTGTTGTACCATCAATTTTAAGTGCAGTGTCTTTTACTTTAACAAAACCAGAGTCTGTTATAAATTGGTCTGTAATATCAGAAGAACCTGATGTTGCACTGTTTACAGTAACCATTACATCGTTATCGCCCAAATTAGCGTTACTGTTTACTTTAAACTCTATGTAAGCAATAGTTCCGGTTGCTGTTGTGTTAGCAGTACCTTTCCAAGATAATTCATATGAATATGTTGTTTTTGTTGCTTTGAAAACAGCATTTCCCATTACGATACCATTTGTCGCTTTTACTGGAGTCAAAACGCTTGGATCCCATTTTACATTAACTACAAGATTCTTTAATCCGGGGTTATTTCCTAATACAACAGGAACTTTTACCGTGCCGCCAATATTTGCCTCAACATCATCTGCATATATATCAGCCGATTTTGCAACATCAGTCACTGTAAAATATACCTTGCTGCCTTTTGGAGAAGTGTCTCTCATTATTACAGCATAGTAGTTACCTGCTGAAAGCCTCGGCAAGGAAACTGTCTTTTCGCCGCTAAGATTAATTCTGTGCATAGGATTTGCCGTTCCCATACCTGAACCGCACTCTTCACCATCATTATAGATACCCAACCAAAGATTGCTTGTAATTGAATCTCCGTAATTAATTGTTGCTTTAAGATTTCCTGTTTCGCTTACAGTAGTTGAATTAAGTGTAAGAGAAGGATCTACCGTACCTTCATATCCATAATATATGTTATCAATATTAAATGCTCTGAAGCGAGAACCAATTGCCATAGATTTTACATAAGAAATCATTGCATTTGATGTTGTAGCCTTTAAATTGCCATTTGCATCATAAATAGTTGCTGTTCTGTAATATCTCTCGTTATATGCGTCTGATGAGCTTGGTAAAAGACCGGGATCAGCATAAGTTACAAATGCAAATACTTCTCCGTCAAGAGCAAATCTCATTTTTCCACGTCCGTCATCTATCGCTTTGAATTTATGGAAAGCTGTATCAATATAACTTGTGAGCGGATGTGTGTATTTTATTTGAGACAAAGTTCCCGAAGCTGCATTATATGTTATTACACAAACTTCAATCATAGAAGGATGAATATTTACACTTACACCACTCTTACCTACAGAGTTTTCTCCGTCCACTTTATTTGATTCGAAAAACTTATTGTCTTTCCAATCTTTTTCATAGCCATAATTGAATACAAATCCTGCAAAGTGACCAGCTGCTGTTTCCGGCTTTACATCTGCTGAGAATAAATAAGCACATCCGTTATTGAAGAATTTATTTACCTGCATACTGTCATATTTCAACTTAAGGTACTTATTTGTTCCTTCTACAACGTATTCGGAATCTCCTGTTCCTGCATTAAACAAGAATTCACCATTAATATTTGTTTTGCTTCCGATAAGTGCAAGACCATTCGTTACTGCAGCTTCTTGGAAATCATATGATGTCTTTGGTACATAATGCAAACCATGAGGTATAATGTCAACTCTGCCGGATTTTACATCTGTATAAACCTTACAGAACAAATCATCATATTCTTGTGCCTGTGCTACACTGTCAAAGAAACCTATATATGCCACATCAACTGTTTTGCCTGCAACTGATGACGCACCGATTCTCATTGATGTAATTGTAGCATTAAGCTGTGCTGATGTACCAACAGAACTTGTTGACGAACCCATTAACTCTTTTGATAAGTTGTATGTGGTAAGATTCCATACGCCGTCGCAAACCAGCTTGCTGGTAGATATAACTCCGCCTGCGGCAGGACCCCAACCACCGGCTGTTGTATCGGGATAAAGCCAAGGGTTACTGATTGATGTATTAATATCTCCCTTGTACTTAATTGCCATAATCTTACCGCTCATGCTTGTATCTACAAGATTTACTGTAAAATACGGGTCGTTAGCATCTGTCGTTTTAATGGAAACATACTCATCTTTGTATGTGTATGTTATTCCACTCGACGATGTATCAATAATTAGTTTGTGATTACCTTCCGCAAAAGATGTTACTCCCTTGTATGAACTCAGCTCCGCTGCCAACAATACATTAGTTGAGGGCAACATACTAAATACCATCACAAAAACAAGTAACAGCGAAAGAAACTTCATTCCTCGTTTCATAAAAACTCTCCTTTTTTAAAATTTTATAGGTTTGATATCAACAAAAACCTTCATTTGGTATTATGATATATTACAAATATTTTTTTGTCAATAAAAAAAGCCGCACAACCTTTTAAGTTGTACGGCCAAAACACTATTTGTATTTTAATCTTCGTCAGGTTCATTACTATCGTCAAGATAGATATTACCATCTACAACATCGTATTGCTCTTCAACAGAAACTTCTGTATCTGCATCCTCTGCAACAACTTCATCTGTTACTTCAACGTAATCTTCCTCTTTTAACTCTTCTCCCGGCTTTCTTTGAAGAGCCTCCACATCAATCTCGATATCTTTATAACGGCTCATACCTGTACCGGCAGGAATAAGTTTACCGATAATAACGTTTTCTTTAAGACCAAGAAGCGGATCTCTCTTACTCTTAATAGCCGCCTCAGTAAGAACTCTTGTAGTTTCTTGGAAGGAGGCTGCTGAAAGGAAAGATTCTGTTGCAAGAGATGCCTTTGTAATACCAAGAAGTGTTCTGCTTCCTGTAGCCTCTTTCTTGCCCTCTGCTGCCATTTTTTCATTTTCAATATTAAATGTTGTAATATCAACCATGCTACCCGGCAAAAGTGAAGTATCTCCTACATCGTCAACTTTAATTTTGCGGAGCATTTGTCTTACAATTACCTCGATATGACGGTCGTTAATTTTAACACCCTGCATATTGTACACTTTTTGTACTTCTTCAATGATGTAATTTTGTACGCCGGTCACACCAACAACTTTTAATATATCATGAGGATTAATGGATCCTCCGACAAGCATATCGCCCTTCTTGATAAAATCTCCATCTTTTACACGAAGGTTTGTACCCATTACAAATGAATATGTTGCTGACATACCATCCTCAGAAGTAACCGTAACTTCACGCTTTTTACCGGAATCATTAATAGAAACAGTACCGTCAAGTTCGGAAATAGTTGCATTTCCTTTTGGTTTTCTTGCCTCGAACAACTCTTCAACTCTCGGAAGACCTTGAGTGATATCGTCCGCTGTAGCAACACCACCCGTATGGAATGTACGCATGGTAAGCTGTGTACCGGGCTCACCGATTGATTGAGCAGCAATGATACCAACTGCATCACCCACATTACACTCTTCGTTTGTTGCAAGGTTAGAACCATAACACTTAGCACAAACACCATGCTTACACTTACAAGTAAGAACTGAGCGAATTTTCACAGTTGTATGACCTGCGGCAACAATCTTTTCAGCAAGTTCCTCTGTAATCAATGTGTCGCGGTCAGCGAGAATTTCACCTGTGCTTGGGTCAACAATGGTTTCAGCCGGATAACGTCCGGAAATACGTGCAGCCAACGGAACAATAGGTCCTTGCTCCTTTGCGTCCGGATTTTCTATAGCAGAAATTTCTATATGATCCTCTGTGCCGCAATCATGCTCACGAATAATTACCTCTTGGCTGACATCAACAAGACGTCTTGTCAAATAACCTGAGTCAGCTGTTCTAAGAGCCGTATCTGACAATGTTTTTCTTGTACCGTGGCTGGAGATAAAGAACTCCAATACGTCAAGACCTTCACGGAAGTTTGCCTTAATCGGGATTTCGATAGACTTACCTGATGTATCTGTCATAAGACCACGCATACCTGCAAGCTGCTTAATCTGGTTAATGTTACCTCTGGCTCCTGAATCACTCATCATATTAATCGGGTTATATTCACCCATGTTCTTTTTGAGGATTGCAGTAAGCTTTTCTATTGTCTCTGTCCAAGCTTTAATAACATTGTTATAACGCTCTTCTTCTGTGATAAGACCTCTTCTGTATTGTTTTACAATCTTATCAACCAATTTATCTGTCTCATCAATGAGCTGTTGTTTTTCGGGAGGAACAATAATATCCTCAATACCTACTGTAATAGCACCTTTTGTAGAGAATTTATATCCCAATGCCTTAATTTTATCAAGTACAACTGCTGTCTCGGTAATACCGTGAACCTTAATACATTTATCAAGAATTTCACCCAATGTACCTTTTTTTACCAACTTGTCGATTTCAAGAACGAGAGCATTTTCTCTCTTTGTTCTATCAACAAATCCCAAATCCTGAGGAATAGCATCGTTAAAAATCAACTTACCTATTGTTGTATTTATACGCTGAGTAATAGGTTCGCCCTCAAACTCACCAAATCTTCTTACAATAATAGCTGTATGCAAGTCGATTTGTCCGATATCATATGCCATCTTAGCTTCGTCATACGAAGCGAAAACAGGAGCATTTGTATAATCTTTATTTTTATTAAGTGTCAAATAATAACTACCGAGAACCATATCCTGTGTAGGAACTGTAATCGGTTTACCATCCTTAGGAGCAAGCAAATTGTTTGCGGAAAGCATAAGAACTCTTGCCTCTGCCTGTGCCTCTGCTGAAAGAGGTACGTGAACAGCCATCTGGTCTCCGTCAAAGTCAGCATTGTACGCTGTACATACCAACGGATGCAAACGAAGAGCACGACCTTCAACGAGAACAGGTTCAAAAGCCTGAATACCAAGACGGTGAAGTGTAGGCGCACGGTTCAAAAGAACAGGATGCTCCTTGATAATATCTTCAAGAATATCCCATACCTCCGGACGAACACGATCAACCATTTTACGTGCACTCTTAACATTCAAAGCCTTACCGTCATTAACAAGTTTTCTCATAACAAAAGGCTTAAACAACTCAAGCGCCATTTCTTTAGGAAGTCCGCACTGGTAAATCTTAAGCTCAGGACCTACGACAATAACGCTACGTCCTGAATAGTCAACACGTTTACCGAGAAGGTTTTGACGGAAACGTCCCTGCTTACCGCGAAGCATATCTGACAAAGACTTAAGAGGTCTTGTGTTAGGTCCCGTAACAGGACGTCCTCTTCTGCCATTATCAAGCAAAGCATCAACAGCCTCCTGGAGCATTCTCTTTTCGTTTCTTACAATGATATCGGGAGCTCTTAATTCTTTAAGTCTCTTTAATCTGTTGTTTCTGTTAATAACACGTCTGTAAAGATCGTTAAGGTCAGATGTTGCAAATCTGCCACCTTCCAACTGTACCATCGGACGAAGATCCGGTGGGATTACAGGCACTACGGAAAGTACCATCCACTCCGGCTTATTGTGAGATTGACGAAAAGCTTCTACAACTTCAAGTCTCTTTATGAGACGCATTTTCTTTTGGCTTATTGTCTGTCCGCCTTTTTCTTTCTCAACATCAGTAAGATGATCAACTTCTTCTCTTAATTCTACAGAAAGTTTCTCAAGGTCAACTTCTGACAAAAGCTTTTGAATAGCCTCTGCACCCATCTGAGCTGTAAAGCTTTGATAACCATACTGATTTACAGCATCTCTGAACTCACGTTCTGACAAAACCTGTTTGTATTCAAGTGCCGTTGTGCCGGGGTCAGTTACGATATATGCTGCGAAATAGAGAACCTTTTCCAATGAACGAGGAGCCATGTCCAAAATCAAGCCCATTCTGCTGGGGATTCCTCTAAAGAACCAAATATGTGATACAGGAGCTGCAAGCTCTATGTGACCCATTCTTGTTCTTCTTACCTTTGAACTTGTAACCTCAACGCCACACTTATCACAAACTATTCCTCTATATCTGTTTTTCTTATATTTACCGCAATGACATTCGCCATCCTTTGTGGGTCCAAATATTTTTTCACAGAAAAGACCGTCTTTCTCGGGTTTAAGAGTTCTGTAGTTAATTGTTTCCGGCTTCTTAACCTCTCCGTGAGACCATTTTAAAATTGTCTCCGGTGATGCAAGGCCAATCTGTATTGAATCAAAATTATTAAAATCTATCACTGTCTACACTCCTTACTCCGCATTATTCCGAATCGGTATCGCCTGAAATTCCTACGAAAACGTCAGCATCCAAAGCTGTACCCTCTTCGTCGAAATCCCCAACTGCAACATCGACAGTATCATCAAAATCGTCATCATGGAGAACATCTTCCTGTGTATCGATGTCGTTGCCCATAAATATTGCACCTGACTCATCTGTAAAAGTCTGGAAATCAGGATTATATACATCCTTCTTTGTTCTGTACTTTTCAGGATTCTTAATATAGTCTTCTTCTGCTTCCTTAAGCGGAATTTCTGTATTATCGTCAGTAAAGATACGAACATCAAGAGCCAAACTCTGAAGTTCTTTTACCAATACCTTAAATGACTCAGGTATACCCGGCTCAGGAACGTTCTCTCCTTTTACAATTGCTTCGTATGTTTTTACACGACCGATAGTGTCATCTGACTTAATTGTAAGAATCTCTTGCAATGTATAAGCTGCACCATAAGCCTCCAAAGCCCAAACCTCCATCTCACCGAAACGCTGTCCGCCGAATTGTGCCTTACCACCCAAAGGTTGCTGTGTTACCAAAGAGTAAGGACCTGTTGAACGTGCGTGGATCTTATCGTCAACCAAGTGATGGAGTTTAAGGTAGTACATATAACCAACGGTTACAGGATTGTCAAAAGGCTCACCTGTACGTCCGTCATAAAGTGTTGTCTTACCATCGGGACTCTTTCCTGCTAATTTAAGAGTTTCAATGATGTCATGCTCTGACGCACCGTCAAATACAGGCGTAGCAATCTTCCAGCCTAAAGCTTTTGCAGCATAACCCAAATGCACTTCAAGAACCTGACCGATATTCATACGAGAAGGAACGCCCAAAGGATTCAATACGATTTCCAATGGTGTACCGTCAGGAAGGAAAGGCATATCTTCCTCAGGAAGAATTCTTGAAATAACACCCTTGTTACCATGACGTCCGGCCATTTTATCACCAACAGAAAGTTTTCTCTTCTGTGCAATATAAACTCTTACCATACGGTTAACGCCGGGAGAAAGTTCATCATCATTTTCGCGAGTAAATTCTTTAACATCAACAACGATACCTGACTCTCCATGAGGAACCTTCAACGAAGTGTCTCTAACGTCTCTGGATTTTTCACCGAAAATTGCACGGAGCAAGCGCTCTTCTGCTGTAAGCTCAGTCTCACCCTTCGGAGTTACTTTACCTACAAGAATATCTCCTGCGTGAACCTCAGAACCAACAATAATTACACCGTTAGGATCAAGCATCTTCAATGCATCTTCGCCCACGTGCGGAATCTCAGCTGTAATTTCTTCGGGTCCCAGCTTTGTATCTCTTGCTTCACACTCATATTCCTCTATATGAATAGAAGTGTATATATCTTCTTTAACTAACTTTTCACTAATAAGAACGGCATCCTCGTAGTTGTAACCTTCCCAAGTCATAAAGCCAATCAATGCATTGTGACCCAAGGCAATTTCTCCCTTGTCTGTAGAAGGACCATCTGCAATTACATCTCCTGCTTTTACTTCCTGTCCAAATGTTACAACCGGCTTTTGATTAATACATGTGCCCTGATTTGAACGCATATATTTAAGCAGTGTATATTTATCCTCTGTGCCATCTTCTCTTCTGATAGTGATATATTTACCGGTTACATCTGTTACAACACCATCATATTTTGAAAGTACAACAGCTCCGGAATCTCTTGCAGCCTTGTACTCAATACCGGTAGCAACGATAGGTGCCTCAGAACGCATAAGCGGTACTGCCTGACGCTGCATGTTAGAACCCATAAGCGCACGGCTGGCGTCGTCGTTTTCAAGGAACGGAATCATTGCAGCTGCAACTGATACAACCTGCTTAGGTGATACGTCCATGTAATCTACGCGTTCGCCTTCAATTTCAAGGAATTCATCGCGGAAACGGCAAACAACTTTACGATTCATAAAGTGTCCTTCTTCATCCAAAGGCTCATTTGCCTGAGCAACAATATATTTATCCTCTTCATCAGCCATAAGATAGTCAATCTTGTCTGTAACACGCTTTGTAATAGGATCATACTTTCTATACGGAGCTTCAATGAAACCGTACTCATTGATTCTCGCGTATGTACTTAGCGAGCCAATCAAACCGATATTAGGACCTTCCGGTGTCTCAATAGGACACATACGACCATAGTGTGAATAGTGTACGTCACGTACATCAAACGTAGCTCTTTCACGATTAAGACCTCCGGGACCCAAGGCACTGAGTCTTCTCTTATTGGCAAGCTCTGCCAACGGGTTTGTCTGATCCATAAATTGTGACAACTGGCTGGAACCAAAGAACTCTTTAATTGCTGCTGTCACAGGTCTCGTATTAATGAGCGCTTGCGGTGTAACAACATCCTTTTCTTGCATTGCCATACGCTCGCGTACAATTCTCTCCATTCTGGAAAGACCAATACGAACTTGATTTTGGAGAAGCTCTCCTACCGAACGGATTCTTCTATTGCCCAAATGGTCTATATCATCTGTCTTGCCCAAATCGTACTGAAGATTTAATATATAGCTAAATGACGACAAAATATCATCAAGTGTAAGATGCTTCGGTTGGAGATCGTTTACTCTCTCTTCGATTAATTTTTTAAGAACCTCTTCATCTCCCTCAGCTGCTTCTAAAATCTCGCTGAGTACCGTGAAGTTTACTCTCTCCGTGATACCTAATTCCTTAACATCAAATGTAACGTATTTAGTAATATCAACTGTGTTATTACCTCTAACTTTAACAGGTCTGTAAGGAGTATTTATTATAACAACATTTACGCCGCTGTCTTGGATTTCTACAGCCTTCTCCTCTGTCAAAACTTCACCTGCTGATGCAATAACCTCACCTGTACTTGTATTAATAACATCTGCAGCAAGTGTCTTTCCTGTAATCTGTGAGAACAGAGAAAGCTTTTTATTAAATTTATAACGACCCACTTTTGCCAAATCATATCTCTTTGCATCAAAGAACATACCATAAAGCAATGACTTTGCATTCTCTACCAAAGCAGGCTCTCCGGGACGAAGTTTCTTATATATCTCAAGTAAAGCAGAATCTGTATCTTTTGTTACATCCTTAAGGAATGTGTTTAAAAGACGCTCATCAATAAGATCCTCGTCTATGCCCTCTGCAAACTCAGGTGCGAGCTCGTCCTTTGATATTGCAAATAAATTTTGAATATCAACATTATCACTGTATCCGAAAGCACGCAGGAGAATAGTTGCGGGAATTTTTCTGTTTCTGTCAATTCTTACATAAATGACATCACTAAAATCAATTTCTGTTTCGAGCCATGCGCCTCTGTTAGGAATAAGTGTAGAAGCAGTGATATACTTGCCCTTTGTTTTGTCGTAATTTTTCTCAAAATACGCACCGGGGGAACGCACCAACTGGCTCACGATAACACGCTCAGCACCATTCATAATAAATGTGCCGTTTTCTGTCATACGGGGAAGTTCACCAAAATAGAGAACATCCTCTTTTATGATGCCCGTTTCTTTGTCAACAACGCGCACACGCACCTTTAAGGGCGAAGCATACGTTGCATCTCTTTCTTTACACTCTTCAATTGAATAGTTTGTTTTATTTTCGAGATAATAATCTACGAATTCCAACATCAAATTTCCCGAGTAATCGGTGATTGGGGAAATATCCTTAAAGACTTCTTTCAAACCTTCGTCCAAAAAGTGCTGATATGAACTTTTCTGAACAGCAATCAGGTTTGGCATATCAAGAATTTCCTGTATTCTTGAATAGCTTTTTCTTTCACTCTGACCGTACATTACCGAATGCACCATAATTGATAATCACCTCATATTTTTTTCCTGCTAACAGCGTATAAGACATGCCCCTCAAAACTACCGCAAACTCCCATTGTACGCTGTAGAAGCTCGTGTTATAATCCCTCTTGTAATGTTCATAAAAAATTCATATCCACAAGATGTAGTATGTGAAATTTTTAGACAACAAGACATGGCTGTAGTCCTTGCGAGATTACAACGCAGTTTGTTACTTTATCATATTTCTGTCAATATGTCAACATATTTTTGCGACTCATTTCAGAGAGGGTTAAATAAAAAAGTAAATTCCAGTTTAAGCGGAATTTACTTTTACATCACATTCTTTATGGTGTATTATCTATGTACCTCTCGTTCGCAGTAGAAATGAGGTATATATGGCTAAAAAAATACAAACTAATCAAAAACACTTGACACAGGACGACAGAGTTACTATCGAAAAGTGTTTGGATGCAAAAACAACGCTGTGTCATATTGCACAAGAACTCGGAAAGGACCCTACTACTATTGCTAAAGAAATCAAAAAACATCGAACATTTCAACAGCATAACACTTTCAATGACAAGCCAAACCGTTGTGCATTAGCACCATCTTGTCACAGAAAAAATCTTTGTGAGATATTTGCTCCCATATGCAAAAAAGAATGCAAATATTGCCCGCGATGTCATAAACACTGTCCAGATTTTATTCCCTATGATTACCATTGTAAACTTACAGATAAAGCACCTTATGTTTGCAATGGTTGCCAGAAGAAAGCCCAATGTCGCTTAGATAAATATTTTTATCGGGCAACAAAAGCACAAAAGGAATACAAAACCATACTTTCAGAATCCAGAACAGGCATAAATCTTTCAGAAGAAGAATTGACTCTTCTGGACGAAACTATCAGTCCTCTAGTTCTGCAAGGACAATCTGTTTACATGATACTTCAAAATCATCCCGAAATTACTTTGTGCGAAAAAACGATTTACAACTACATCGATTCGGGAGTTTTATCTGTAGGCAATCTTGAACTTCCTAAAAAGGTAAAATACAAAGTGCGTAAATCTCACGAAACTACAATAAATGATTCAGGCATTTTCGTCGGACGTACATACAAAGATTTTCTCGCTTTTATCAAAGAAAATCACGATATACGCATTACCGAAATGGATACTGTTTTAGGATGCGAAGGTAGCAAAAAGCTTCTCTTAACATTGCATTTTGGCGAGACCAATTTTATGATGGCGTATCTTTTAGACTCAAAAGAAGCACGTGGTATAGAAGCTGTTTTCGATAGTATTAATTCCGCCCTCGGAACGCCTCTATTCTACAAATCAATGCCTGTAATACTCACAGACAGAGGTGGGGAATTTCGCCATCCCGACACACTTGAATGCAGCGTGGATAATTTAATCAGAACAAGTGTTTTTTATTGTGATCCTATGTCTTCGTGGCAGAAACCACATTGTGAAAAGAACCACGAATATATACGCAAAATCTGTCCGCAAGGCAAAACCTCTTTCGACAGATTAACACAAGAAGATGTAAATCTTATGATGAGTCACATTAACAGTTCATGCAGAGAAAGCCTCGGAGGTTTATCTCCTTTTGCTCTTGCAAAACTAATGTTACCAAAAGAATTATTGTCATTTTTCAATTTAACGGAAATTCCTCCTGATGACATTATTCTTACGCCAAAGCTCTTAAAGGGTAAAATCGAAGTATGAATAAAAAATCACAGCAAAGAAAAACACCAACTCTGCTGTGACTAAAAATTACTTTATACAAAATTTTTAAAAAACTGCGAACGAGAGCCCCAATAACCTTCTCTGTAAACATGCGGAATTTAGTCTTACACACTACAATTTCTCATGTTAGCCACTGCATACGCATTTTTTGACAAAAACATGTATAATGCAACTAAATTCCACTTTACAGCGTTTTTTTCTTTCTGTCAAATACTAAAAATGGAATTTAGTCTTCAGTACGGAATTTAATTTTACAAGTGGAATTTAATTTTTCACTCAACTC
>JAFZEI010000016.1 GCA_017560765.1 Clostridia bacterium
CTTTAATTTCATATACTATACTCCTTTAGGTATCTATTCTTTTGATTTTATAAGCTTATCAATTCCGTAAAATATGTACCCAAGCACAATAAAGCCTGCAAAGAGTATTGCAACCCATTTTGCAACACCTGCTACTCCCAAATTATCAAGATTCAAGAAGAAATAAGGATAAAGATAAGGCACTTCGGGGTTGAAGTTTACTATAAAAGCACGGGTATATATAAAAATAATATAAAGCAGCGGAAAAGCTACCGATACCAATGGATAAAACCATCTGATTTTTTTATGTTCATAGAACAAAAGCCAGTCAAAAATATACATAATCGGAAGTATTACATGAAGGCAAATACTCGATACACGCCAGTTTGCCTGAAACTCACGATCAGGACGTCCTGCAAGCAAAAAGTTAAATACAAGGAATGTAAGCATAATTCCAAGAAGTCCAATAAACTTCAAAAGTGGCGATGCACTCACATAGCTATTCTCACTTTTTTTAGCTGTTTGTACAAGCTCTGCAAACATAATGCCAATACACAGATAGTTGCTTAAGTTTGTAAAATGAGCATAGAAATCCCATCGGGGGTTAAGAATGTCATCAAAAATACCGAGACTTGCCACGGCACCAATCAGCCCTATTGCACAATAAAAAGATTGGAATATAAGTTGTGTTGTTCTATTCTTTATCATAGTTTTAACCTCGTTTATAATTCTTTTGTATTTGTTAAATTGGGATTTCGCACCATTGCATAGTGCATAACAGGACTTTTCGGTATCATTTCCTTTTTTGACAGTTCGAAACCAAAATGCTCATACAATGGAACATTACTTTCTTTATTGGTTTCAAGATAGGAAACTATATTTTCTCTGTCGCAGAATTCAAGCATAGGACTGAGAAGTTTTCTTGCAATGCCCTTGCCCTGAGCACTTTTCTTTACCGAAAGGTTATACAGATACCAATCTACATTGCCCGTAAACTGCTTTTTCAGATTCATGGCATAGTTTTCGTAGGTGATAAGTCTTCCGATAATAGAAGGTCCCGGATAGAATACAAGTCCAAGTCCTCCGCAAACAATAAAAGGAAGTACTTTATTGCCGCTAAACCCTAAAGGAAGCCATGCTGCAAAGCCGTTCAGTTCTTCGCTATCAGCATAAATAACCGCATCCTTCACCATGGTCTTCAAAGATATTTCCATTATTTTTTCTGATGCATAAGTATCATATTTCCATCCGAAAAACCAATTATGAAGGGGATAATCCACATATGCATCGGCGGCAACCTTTGCAAGTTCCCTTATTCTGCTTTCGGGAACAATGTAAAGACCTGCATTTTCTATTACCCTTTTAGCAAGGGGCAATTCTATTTTTCTTACAAGTTTATCCATGCAAATTACTCCTGATTTAGCATTTCTAAAAGACCGGTCATTTCAAAGACTTCACGAACAATGTCGTTTGCTTTTTCTATGCGCATAATGCCACCGCTTTGATTCATTTTCTTGTAGGCAGAAAGGATTACTCTGATACCTGCCGAGGAAATATATTCAAGCTCAGCCATATTAAAAATAAGCTCTTTTGTATCTTCTGAAATCTCATTTATCACTGCTTCTAAATTGGGAGCAGTGGTGGTGTCAAGTCTTCCTGTAATTTCTAAAGTTACAAGTTCAAAATTTCTTTCTACATTGATAGTCATAAAAATTCTCCTTCTTAGAAAATTTAACATTATAAGAATAGCAAATCAGTTATGACAAACCTATGACAAATTACAATTTTTTTTAAAAAAATACGGTCGGATAATTCCGACCGTAAATAAGTTTATTGAATTTTATTTTGCACAACGGGAAATCATGGCAATAGCTTCTGATACCTTTACATAGTCATCAGGAAGAATACTGCCGTTGTTGCCGTATATTATTCCGTTTGCAACTGCCCAATGAACGGCGTTCTTTCCCCAAGAAGGGATATTATTGCAGTCTGCAAGGTGATATTCCGGCTCTGTAGCAGTAAGAGGATTTTCTCTTTCTTCATCAAAACGTGCAAGCATTACAATCATCTCAAGACGTGTGATTTTCTTGTCCGGAGCAAAGGTCTTGTCGGTAATTCCGCGGATAACGCCTGCTTCAAGCGCCCATTTTACTGCATTAGCCCAAGGAGAATCCTCGGTTACATCTGTATATGCCAATTCTATTTTTGACTTTCCCGGATTATAGAAATTATAGAGCATATCTACAAACTCTCCACGTGTTATATCTGCGTTCAAGTTATCTGTATCAGGAACTGCACCCAACAACTGCATATCTACAAGATTTTCAAAATACCAAGAATCTTTTGTTGTATCGGGATAAATTTCGGATACATCCTTAATCAAGAATTCAGATACCAATTCTCCCTTTAATTCTTTGCCATCATCAACTTCAACTATAGCCTTGGCTGTACCCTTTTCGGCGTTGTTTTCATAGCGCACTTTAAAATCAGAAGTGAGAAGAATATCATGTTCGAGGTAACGCAAACCAATTTTAGGCATTACGGGACTTCCTGTATAAATCTGAGGCTCAATTGGAGCAATGGAGAACACGCTTATATCATTTGAAAGGAACATCTCCATTGTGTCTGTATAATGTATCTGATATTTCATGTCCCACGCTCGTCCCTTAATGAGATATTTTGCATCGGTACTATGGGCAAGGTCTATTTCTTTGATGTTAAGAGCAAGTTCTTCCACACCATCAAGCTCTGTAATAACAGGCGAAAGAATCTTTTCGTTAAGCTTATATGTATAGTAATCGTATTTATCTCCGTAATTGTTTTTCTCAATGAGTACGGTCCTGAACTTAGTGTTTTCGTCTATAGAATAGCTTCTGTTTGTAACACCGGAATAGTCTATGTCATCTACATAACCAACATATGCAACTGTTGGATTATCTTTCATAATATATGTAGTCAGAATAGAAAGATCTTTATTACCTTCTATCATAATCGGTATATAACAAACACTATAGTAGTCAAGGCTGGCATCTAATTCACATGTAAAAATCTCGCCTTCAATAGCACACCATTTGCCGTCAAAGGGCACCTCAAAAACACCATTTTCCCAATCGTTCACAACAGGTGCACATCCTAAGTCATAGCTTGTTTCAGTACCATCTTCATTGGTTCTTGTGTACGTAAGAGAGTAATCTACATACGCAAGGGCAGAGGTATCTTCCGGATTTTCTACCGCAACAACGATTTTTTCACGGTCGTAGTCATACTCAAGGTTAAGTTCGCCCTTAAAATACTGAAGCTTATCTGTTCTTAAGAGCAACTCGCGTATAAAATTGGTGTATGATCCACTCATTTCCAAGCCTGTGTATGTTATTGCATTTAATGTAGCCTGAACCTCGTCGGGAATGTTTGTTCTTATTGTCGGGTAGAAAAATGTAACGCCAAGACACTCTCTGTAATCGGGGCTTACACCACGGTATATAACAAACGTGTCTTCACCTGTGGGTTTGCCGTGATATTTGCTTTCATCCTCAGGGATAGTGCCAAGAACCTCAATAAGTGCATTCGCCGATGGTAAAAGGTCCGACATATCAAGGGCAAAGTCGTACAAATCCAAAAGGCCAACGATGCCTGTATACATTGCGGTAACCTTTTCTGCACGTCTGCTGATTTGAGAATAAAGTTCAGGTGTGTCTAAAGCGGCATACAATTCAGTTGCCACGCCGTCGAAAGCATTCCTTAATTCATCAGCTTTGGAAAGGTCGTACATTGCAAGAGTAAGACCGGTTGCTTTTGACCAATCATGTTCTTCGGTTTCAGGATAAATGTCTATTATTCTTTCACCAATTTCGACTGCTTCAGCAGTACGATTTTCCTCATACGCCTCATTAAATACAGACAGCCACTCATAAAACCAACCATAGCCCGGTTCGGTTTCTGCTGATGCAATCATATAGTCAGCGAATGGGGCAACATTTAAAGCAACTTCAAGATTTCCCATAAGACAGGCATCAAAACTCACAATATCCGTCTTGTCTCCGCGAGCCTGATAGAGAGCCTCCGCAAACGCTGTATATTCCGGAACAGAAATAATGTTTTGTGTGATTTCGTCATATTCCACACCTGACAATGGGCCTCCACCATGGTCCCACAAATTTACCATAAGATGTTCGGAAGGAGCATAGTACAGAGCAAACTCAAGAAAAGTTTCTAAAGTGCATACATCACCCATATCAAGATTTTCATCGTATGTATAGATAAGGTTCATCTTGTCATCATCTATGAGATATATCTGTGTGTGCTCGCTGTCGGGAGTAATATAGGCGCCTTTTTTAATAACACCGTTTTCTATTGCCACCTTATCATCCTCATAGGGATTCCACTGCTGTGCACCGCCTGTCATAACAAGAACATTGATGTCATCGGGAATGTCCGCAGCAAGCATTTCCAATAAGTCTGCCGTGGCAGCTGCACCTCCGGACTCAAGGTCTGTTCCGCACAGATATATGCACACGGTCCAGTCTTTTTCTTCAAGTGGTTTTACTTTCTTTTGTATATCCGAAGATACAGCCCCTATTTCAATGGTAGCAGTGCTTTGAAACGCCGATACGTTTGTAAAGCATAGCGTTGTCATTACTAAAATCAGGATTATACTTAACGCTTTTTTCATAGTTGGTCTCCTTATCTTTTTCAACAGTTATTCCTTTATAGACAAAAACGCAAAAAAACAATGGCAATCAAAGATATAAATATCCCGAGGCATTTGCCTTCTTGCGTGATTTATAATGCAAGCAGTACTAAGGCAGTCAA
>JAFZEI010000017.1 GCA_017560765.1 Clostridia bacterium
AAAGAAAAATCCTCAAAAAAGAATCATGCGGATGCAGTGAAAGAGAAACGTAATAAACGTAGTTTGACACAAAAAAGAAGTCGTAAAACAGAAAAAACAGAGGAAAAGGAAGCTTCGGTAGCTGAGAGTAAAGAAACTCAAGAAGAAAGCAAGCAACAAAAAGTCGAGGAGACTGTTAAAGAAGAAGCTAAGCCGCAGGATAATACAGAAGAAGTGGAGGGCTTGCTTGAAATATTGCCGGAGGGTTATGGCTTTTTGCGTGTAGACAAATATGTTTCGGGAAACAAAGACATCTATGTGCCGCCTACGCTTATAAGAAAATTTGCACTTAAAACAGGTGATAAGATTAAAGGCAGAAGTAAAGTTCAGCGAGAAAATGACAAATACCACGCTTTATGTTTTATTAATACAATTAATGATGATCCTATCGAAGTGGCATTTACAAGAAAACCATTTGAATCCTTGGTTCCTATATATCCGGATGAGAAGATTAAATTAGAAACTGAGAGTAATGAGCTTTCAACTCGTCTTATAGATTTAATTGCCCCAATAGGCAAAGGACAACGCGGAATGATTGTATCTCCTCCAAAGGCAGGTAAAACTGTTTTGCTTAAAAAAATTGCTAATGCCATTACATCAAACTATCCGGATATTCATCTTATAGTTCTTTTGATAGATGAGAGACCGGAAGAAGTTACCGACATGCGAGAGTCTGTTCAGGGAGACGTTATTTCATCTACTTTTGATGAGATGCCGGAGAAACATATTAAAGTTTCTGAAAT
This sequence comes from Clostridia bacterium, assembly GCA_017560765.1. Classification (GTDB taxonomy): domain Bacteria; phylum Bacillota; class Clostridia; order UBA1212; family UBA1255; genus Egerieisoma. Next base: position 783 of record JAFZEI010000017.1, read on the forward strand.
GGTTTTTGAACGTTCCAAGAGGCTTGTAGAGCAGGGAAAGGATGTTGTAATACTTATGGATAGCTTAACAAGGCTTGCCAGGGCTTATAACATAACGATTGCACCTACGGGAAGATCCTTGTCAGGCGGACTTGATCCGGGAGCATTGTATAATCCTAAGAGATTTTTCGGTGCTGCCAGAAATATTCGCGGAGGTGGCAGTTTGACAATTGTTGCTACGGCTCTCATTGACACGGGCAGTAAAATGGACGATGTTATTTTTGAGGAATTTAAGGGAACGGGTAACATGGAGCTTCATCTTGACAGAAAGCTTTCAGAAAAGAGAGTTTTCCCAGCCATTGATATAAATAAATCAGGAACGAGAAAAGAAGAATTGCTTCTTACAGAGAAAGAACTGTCCAGCGTATTCTCAATCCGTAGAGCAATGTCCAATTTGGGTACGGCAGATGTTACCGAAATGATTGTCAGCAAGATGCTTAAAACAAAAAATAACGAGGAGTTTATTAATACAATAAAAATTTTGCCTCAAGATGGCGCGAAAAACTGATTTTAGAGGGTGTTTTTATGAAACAATTACGAAGTATTCTTTTTGCTTTTGTCTTTGTTGTCCTTGTCGCTTTGATGGTTGTTGCGCTTAACGGTAACGGAGAATATATGCGCTTGTCTGCACAGGATATTGCTGCTGATTGCGAAATGTCGCTTAAAGGCAGTGACGGCACAGAAAAGTGGCTTAGCAAAACAAAACTTTTAGATAATGAATACACAACTTACGCGTCCTTTGATAAGGGAGACGTTATTACAATCAAAAGCAGTACACCTATTGCAAGCTTGTATATAATTTGGAATACAATTCCCGGAGCGTGGACAATGACAGCAGATGGCATTTCATATACTGTCGGTACAAACGGTTTTTTGCATGAATATGTAGATGTGGATTTACTTTGCGGCAAACAAGTATATGAGATTACGGTTACAGTACCCAAGAAAATGTGTGTTTGTGATATTTCTGTATTCTCTGAAGGTGATTTGCCTCAGTGGGTTCAAGTATGGCAACCTCAATGCGAAAAAGCAGATATCATGCTCTTGTCCACACATTCCGACGACGAGCAGTTATTTTTTGCCGGATTGCTGCCGTATTATGCAGGTGAAGTAGGAGCTGCTGTACAAGTTGTTTATTTAACTAATCATTGGGATACACAGAACAGACCTCATGAACAAATAAACGGTCTGTGGACAGTTGGTGTTAAAAATTATCCTGTAGTAGGATATTTTCCTGATGATGTGGATACTTTAAATAAAAGCGGAGAAACAGTACAAGAAACACTCAAAAGAGTTTTAAAAGGTGATTATGATCAAACAGGTGTATGGGGAGAGGCTGCTTTGATACAGTTTCAAGTTGAAATGATAAGACGCTTTAAGCCGCAAGTAATTGTTGCCCATGATGTTAACGGAGAGTATCAGCATGGTGCCCATATAGCAAATACGTACACTTTGCAGCAAGCACTTAAACCGGCAGCAGATGTTACGCAATACGAAGCGTCGGCAGCGTTGTACGGAGCGTGGGATGTACCTAAGGTTTATATTCATTTGTGGGAAGAAAACAAAATTACAATGAACTGGGATATTCCGTTGGAAAGTTTTGGAGGTAAGACAGCTTTCGAGGTTTCAAAGGAAGGGTACTTGTGTCATCGTTCACAGCAGTGGACTTGGTTTACAAAATGGCTCACCGGCACACCAAGCGGCTCAGCAGATACGATAAAGAAGGCTTCGGAAATTAACAAATACAGTCCGTGTGAGTTTGGTTTATATAAATCGCTTGTAGGTGTTGACACAAAGGCAGATTTCGTTGATAATATAATCCTGTATAAGGATCAAGTTGCGGCAGAGACAAATACTCCGGAGCCTACAATGCCGGCAGAGAAGACACCGGATTGTACTGAGAGTACGAGTTCAAATGACAATGTTGGTTCTGATGACAAAAAGCAGACCGATAATGGAATAGAAGATATTTTAATCTATTGTGCTATTGGTGTATGCGTTGCGGCCATAATAATTATGGCTGTATGCTCAAAAAAGAAAAAGTAAATTTGCAATAATATCGAAGAAAGCAAAGAAAAGATTTGCAACAATTAGGAGAGAAAAAATGATTGGATTTTATAACATTTCTGTAATATTAACTTATGTAGGATTAATGTCTTCATTATTTGGAATGGCGAATTTGGTGCTTGCTCCTGCAGGTGATCCCACTTCTTTAAAAATTGCATTTTTGTGCCTTGTTTTTTCAGGCTTTTGTGATATGTTTGATGGAAAAATCGCAAGAATGGTAAAGAGAACACAGCAAGAAAAGGAGTTTGGTATTCAAATTGATTCCCTTTGTGATTTGATTTGTTTCGGTGTATATCCGGCGTTTATTGTAGTAACAATGAGCCACTTACATTGGATTAGCATGATTGCAGGAGGACTTTTTGTTCTTGGCGGAGTTATTCGTTTGGGGTATTTTAATGTTATGGAGCATGAGCGTCAACAGCAAACCACCGAAAACAGAAAATACTTCCAAAGACTTCCCATTACATCCTCTGCTATAGTATTTCCGTTTATTTTTGCGATAGAGAGCATTGTAAATGCTTTTGAGACTAAAATACCATTTAAAGTTCCTAACTTGAATCTTATTTATACTGTTATTATGTTCCTTGTTGCCATTTTATTTGTATGGGATATTAAGGTAAAAAAACCCGGAACAAAAGAAACTATTTTTCTTGCTTCTATAGGTTTGTTGATTATTATTGGAATTATTGTAGGAAAACCTGTCGTATGAGATACAAAGATAGAGAAGGTAATTTGATAGAAAGAGAAACAGGGCAGGACAAGTTTTTAAAAGGACTTTACACAAAGCCTATAGGCAGACTTTTTGTGAGAATTCTCATAACGAAGCCTGTAACTTCTGTTTGCGGTTTTTTTCTTAATCGAAGAATTTCTTCTCTGTTCATTGGACGTTTTGTCAAGAACAATAACATTGATATGTCTCAATATGAAGAAAGAAAATATAAATCATACAATGATTTTTTTACTCGTCGAATCAAAGAAGGTAAACGGCAAATTAATTTCTCCGAAGATGTTCTTATAAGTCCCTCTGATGGAAATGCTACCGTAGTTCCCATTTCAGAAAAAACAGTATTAAGCATAAAAAACACAGAATATACACTTGGAGAATTATTGCGTAACGAAGAACTTGCGCAAGATTTCCGTGGCGGAATGTGCTTTATAATACGTCTGGCAGTAGATAATTACCACAGATATTGTTACGTTTGCAGTGGTAATAAAAATGCAAATACACATATAAAAGGTGTTTTGCATACGGTAAATCCCGTAGCAGCTGAGCATGCGCCGATTTACAAGGAAAACAGCAGAGAATACACAGTTATACAATCTGAAAAATTCGGAAAGGTTATCCAAATGGAAGTTGGAGCTCTGGTTGTGGGAAAGATAAGCAACTATCATACGGGCGAATGTTCTGTTCAAAAAGGTTGCGAAAAGGGAATGTTTGAATTTGGCGGTTCTACCATTATCGTACTTACACAAAAAGATAAAATAATTGCTTCTCCGGATATTGTAGCAAATTCCGGAGAAGACTGTGAAACAATTGTGAAAATGGGAGAAGAAATAGGTACGATTAAATAATTATCTCGGAATCAAAAGCTTTTGTCCCGGATACAGCAAATCGGGATTTTTTAGCTGATTTACTTCTTTTAAAAGCTCTAACGGAGCATTATATCTCTTTGCGATTTTCCATAAGCTGTCACCTTGTTGCACTACATATAAGAGAATTGCCGGTCTGTCGCTTAATTCTTCAAGATATGGGCTGTCAGGTTGTGTGATTTCACTGATGGTGTCGAATTTAATTTGCTTTATTGCAGTTCCTTTTATCGCAACTGAAATTCTGAGCTCTGTTTCGGATGGAGACATTATGTTAAAACTAATGTGGTTTACGCAAATAGAAGCCAACACTTGCATTCCGTCTGAGACTTGAGGGCAGTCAAAATTTTGGACAAACGGCACTAATGATACGAAGGATGCGATTGGCGCATCTGCATCTTCTGCAAGATACAATACGTTACATATAATATTTCCGGCAACAGTAACCTTTCCGTCTGATGTACTGCAGGAATATTCGCCGGGAAATGCTGTTACATTAACGATTTGAGCGATTTCCGGTAGGTCATCTGTTTTGGAGGCACTGTCGCGAAGTACAAATTGGCCGCTTATATCTTCGGAAATAAGCATTGCTTTAATAGACGAAGAGCCAAGAGTAAAACTTTGTGACAGAGAGTACGCATCCTTAAGAATTTCCTGTTCGCATATTGAATAAGCATCGATATTTGCAATTACAGTAGCAGTAACATGCAAAATTCTGTTTTCGCCATCAAGGTCCGGTAAAGCCTCTACATTGTATTTGTTAAGCAGAAAATCAGTATGGTGGCTGATATTTTCGCTGATGTTTTCGATTTCTATGCTATGGGTAAAAGGAATTTCATTTTCTATAATTTGTAAACTGTCAGAAATATCGTCAGCAATGAATAATGTGCAAATTTGCAAGTTTCCCTTAATTTGCATTTTGTCTCCGATAATATTGTGCGAAATGTCAGAAAGCATCGCATCGCTACGTAAAATTTCTTTATAGGCAGCCTTGCCGCTTGAAAGCTCGATTTCTTCATCTATTTCGAATTGTTTTGATATGCTCTCTGCAAGGCTACTGATTGTAACGCTGTCTTTTTGGATTTGTATATCATCAGCTCCGGAAATTCCGGTGCAGATACCTGTTTCGGTGCAGCTTTTTTGCAGGGCTTCGGTGCGTACGGTTGTTTTTACTGAAATTTTTCGGCTGTTTATGTATACGGAATCTGTCTTCTCCACGCGGCAAAGTACATGCAATGTATCATCTTCGGAAATAGCGGGGAATTTGATTTTGGCAGAATGTTCAGAAACAGCAGAAAAAGCCTTTATTTGTTTATCGGAATCAGATAAATAGAGTATTTTATAGTTTATTTTAAATAATATATTTGCTCCATCACTCGTTTTATCTACAGAAGATGTTTCTGCATACGTATCCACAGCAAGAATTTTCAGCATATCAGGCATCACATCCGGAATAATGCAATCAAATTCATAAACGGAGCTTTGGCTCTCTGCCAAGGAAAGATTGTTTATGCGCACGTAATCTTTTATTAAATCAAGCATTTTTAAAGCCTCCTTATAGTTGATTCCGCTTTTGCGGATATATTTAAAAGTACGCAGTGTGAGAGATAAATATGACAAAATATTTATTAGATTGACCTGTGTATTCTTTTTTGTTAAAATGAAAAAAGCGTAGCTGATTATATTAATTATTAAACAAGGTGATTTATATGAAAAAAAGAATAATAACACTTTTTATTGTGATTGTTTTGTTTTTATCTTGCACTGCCTGCAGCAGTACGGGAAAGTATTTTATTCGTTCGCCGTATAACGAAGGCAGCACACAATTATATGGTGCTTTTGATACAATTGACGCAGCAAAAATTTGCCTTGAGGAAGTTAAACAGTTAGGATATGTTGTGTTTGATTCTAAAGGTCAAGTTGCATATCATCCTTTTGATACTTTGGCACAATCGAGAATTCTTTGGCAAGCAAAAGCTGTAGCGGATTATGCAAGAACAACAGGATATACTTATGGAAATGCTACAGTCAACCCTCCTTATGACTTAGGCAGAACGCAAAAGCTTGTTTCTTGTGACCGATTTGTGGCATGGGCAATATTTTATTCGGGCTATACAAAAGAGCATTACGAAGAATCCAGATTGGGCTTATATGGAGAAAAAAATCTCGAAAATTATCTTATAGCGAATAATTTTACCAGAATAGATAATGTAGAAGAAGTGCAAGGGGGAGATGTGATTTTCGTAGGAGATTCACACGAGCATTATCCGAATTTAAAAGGATTCTGGATGGAATATCCCGATCACGTATTTATTTGCGCAGGAGAAGTAGATTTTGGCTCTTTTTACAGATACGATGCAGGAAGCACAAGACGAATCACAAGTGTTCAGCCATCTAAGGAACCACTTGAGTATCCCGGTAAGGAATTTCGATTCGCTTACAGGGCGCCGGCAGAGCTTCCGTAAAATAGCAAAAACATACATTTTAAATATATTGACAAAATTCAATCGAGAGAGTATATTATCTAGGAACTTAATAATCTAAACCGTTGAAGCGGAGATAACGGCGATGATGCCTTTACAGAGAGCCTGTGATGCTGAGAGTCAGGTAAGAAACAAGTTGTCAAATGGACCGCTGAGGGCGCAGTCAAATGTGCAAAACACAGAGTATTCTGCGACGCTGTAGGCAAGCGTATAAATGTCGGGGGTATATTCGTATCCTGCTAAGTGCATAGGCAGAGCCTATGAATCAAGGTGGTACCGCGGATGATGCAAAAATTATTCGTCCTTGACAGAGAGTTTATTTCTGTCAAGGATTTTTTGTTTTACAGGAGGTAATACAATGAAGAAAATATGGTGGCGGCAGAAGCCGCATAATATAAATTGACTTTATACAAAACTATTAATTTATTATCTTAGGAGGCATTTGTTATGAAATTTAATAATATTGATTTTGACACATATCTGAAAAATTACCCAAGTAAAGATGGTTTCTTTGGGAGATACGGAGGCGCGTACGTCTCACCGGAGCTTAAAATAGCAATGAAAGAAATAACTGAGGCATATAATACAATTTGCAAGTCGAGAAAGTTTATTGATGAGCTTCGCAGGATACGCAAAGAATTCCAAGGAAGACCCACACCTATTTCACACCTTGAAAGATTATCTGCCATGATAGGTACAGGCGTGCAGCTTTATGTTAAGCGTGAAGATTTGAACCATACGGGAGCACACAAACTTAATCACTGTATGGGAGAAGTACTTCTTGCAAAGTACATGGGCAAGAAAAAGGTCATAGCTGAAACGGGAGCGGGACAACATGGTGTGGCACTTGCTACTGCGGCTGCATATTTCGGAATGGAATGTGATATATACATGGGTGCTGTAGATATAAAAAAGCAGGCACCGAATGTTGCTCGTATGAAAATTCTCGGAGCAAGAGTTGTTGAAGTAACAGAAGGATTGCAAACTCTTAAAGAGGCTGTAGACGCTGCTTTTACGGCATATTGCAATGAATATAAAGATGCTGTTTATTGTATTGGATCGGTTTTGGGGCCTCATCCGTTCCCGATGATGGTAAGAGATTTCCAGAGCGTTATCGGTGTAGAGGCAAGAGAGCAATTTATAGATATGACAGGTGAGCTTCCTGATGCAGTCGTTGCTTGTGTAGGAGGCGGTTCTAATGCAATGGGTATTTTTGCGGGCTTCTTAAATGATCCTGTTGATATTTACGGAGTTGAACCTCTTGGTAAAGGCCCGGCTCTTGGAGATCATGCGGCAAGCTTAAAATTTGGAGAGGAAGGCATTATGCACGGATTTAACAGCATTATGCTCAAAGATGAAAACGGCGAGCCTGCACCGGTATATTCAGTTGCAAGCGGTTTGGACTATCCGTCAAGCGGACCGGAACATGCATTTTTACATGATTTGGGCAGAGTTAAATATGATGTTGTTTCTGATGATGAAACTGTTGATGCATTTTATACGCTTTCCAGAATGGAGGGTATTATCCCTGCAATTGAAAGTTCTCACGCAGTAGCTTTTGGTATGAGATTGGCAAAACAAATGGATAAAGGCTCTGTTTTAATTAATCTTTCCGGTCGCGGAGATAAGGATATGGATTATATCATTGAAAGATACGGTATAAGATAAAGTCAATCGTTGGATTTAAAAACGTCTGCAACTTCACTGATAGTTACAAAGGCTTTAGGGTCGATTTCGTGAATGAGGCTTCTCATTTTTGCAATTTGAAATCTGTTTACTACAAAATAGATTATCGATTTGTCAGAATTTGAGAAGCCTCCTTTTGCAGCAATTATAGTTGTACCACACTCAAAGACCTCAGTGAGTGTTTGGCTTATTTCCTCAGGCTTTTCGGTAACAATCATGACCTCTTTTGAACGGTCAAAACCTTCAACAATAAAGTCGACTGTTTTTAATCCGGCAGCGTACGCAACGATGGAATATAGAGGTAATATCCAGCTTTGCAATGCGACTCCGCAGATGATATAAAGAATAACGTTGTAAATCATAACAAATGTTCCTACTGTAAGGTTGAGCTTTTTGGCGAAAATAACCGCCATAACCTCTATTCCGTCGATTGCTCCGCCGTATCGTATGGTAAGACCGCTGCCTATGCCTGAGATGATACCGCCGAACAGAGCGCACAAAAGTAAATCATCACCGGCAAGAGGGGAGACCATGCTTACATCTATCGGAAGTATGTCTGTGATTAGCCAAGCGACGCAGGAATATACAGCGACCGTAAAGATTGAGTAAACTGTAAAAACAACACCTTGCTTCTTTAAACCGAATAAGAAAAGCGGTACATTTATTATAAGCAAAAAGAAGGACAACGACAGATAGTCAGGCGTGACTTGAGACAGCAGTATGGACGTTCCCGAAATGCCACTGTCGTATAATTTTACCGGAGCTAAAAACACCGTTACACCGAATGCGTTGATTGTACCGGCAAGCAGCAGTATAAAAAAGTTCGTGATGCGAAGTTGTTTTAGGTCTTTTAAAATTTTCACTGAAAATAATATCCTTCCTGCAATTATGTAATACACAATATAAAATACCGCTGATTTTTTATTTCGTCAAGGCTGAATAATTTATATTACGGTCTACTTGATTTTTATTTTAATATCTCCTGTGGAAGTATTTATTTCACATTTACCGCCGTTTGTTGATTTGGGAACTTTGACTGTGCCTGTGCCGGTTTGGGCTGTAAATACTTTTTCGGAAAGCAGCGAGCCGGTCACATCGCCCGTGGTTGTTTTTGCGAAAATTTCCGCGGCATCTGAACCGTCAAATTCTATATCTCCTGTGCTTCTTTTAAGTGAGAATTTTTCTGAGGCTATGACATTTTTTAAGAGAATATCTCCCGTGCTTCCTTGCGAAATGACATTTTTGCATACAATATTTGTTAAATGTAAGTCGCCTGTTGATACACCGACCGTAATATCACCGCCGCATATTATATCAGAAGCAGTCACATCACCTGTTGAAACTGAAACGTTAAGCGACTCCATGGCTATATTTTCTATACAAATGTCGCTCGTCGTTCCTTTTATAACGAATGATGAGTATTCGTTTTCGGGAAGGTAAACCGTTATCTTTGCTGATTTGAAGTATATTCCGATATAGTCATACCAGGCTTTTTCGTTGCAAACATTGACAAAAAGTGTGTCTCCTCGCACCTCTACGGAATGCTTGGCCTTCGTCTCCTCATAACATTCTACCTTGCATTTACCGTCTTTTGCCAATGCAAATGTAATGTCAGCGTCATTTGTATTTATAGAAATATTGTTGAATTCGTCATTTATATTATAGGAGTTTGTCTCAAACTTTTTTGCACTTAACTTATCAAAATCCCAATTGTATTTTAATATTAGTACTGCCAACATAGCTAATCCCACAGTTAAAAGAACTGTTGCTGCAATAAGCCAAATTTTTGTTGAATTTTTCATTACGATTCTCCCTCTTTCTTTATAAAGCAGTTTTTAATCCATACTGCAATCTTCTTTGTAAGTATCAAAATGCCTTTTGTGGCTGCTTTGCATCCGTAGAATGAAAAAATGGAAAGCCCTGCAAAGACTATTCCGCACGCAATCAAAGCAATGCTGACAGGTGGAATATTACCGCAAAATGCGTAAATTGTGCCGGATACTATTCCGCCTATAAAACAAGCGAAGAATGAAACAAAGACGGCCCATAATGAAATAATAACAGCCCATAGCGAAACATAAAGTGAGAGTATTACTACAGCTGCAGCAATGCCTAAAGAAAACCATATTGGAGAGCCTACAGATAAAAGTACAATTTCCCATGCTTTCAGACGTCTTTTAGGTTTTATCCTTTCTTTTGCGATTTTTGCAAGAGGTATTTCTTTACTCATTGATATCATCCTCCTTTGTTACAAATTGATAAATAGATAATATTTCTTTCCAATCATCTTTGAAAGTCTCAATGCGCTTAAGACCTTCAGCGGTAATGTGGTAGTATTTCCGTAATCTGCCGCCATGTTCAGCTGTATGTACGGTTAGCATATTTGCTGTTTCTAAGCGTTTTAGAATTGTATACAAGGTCGATTCTGACAGCTCGATATACGGATGCATATCTTTTATGATTTTATAGCCGTATGAATCTTCGCTCTTAATTGCAGCTAAAACGCACACATCTAAAAGTCCTCGCTTTAATTGTATATCCATGCCATACCTCCTTTGATGTAATACATCATATAGCGAAGTATTGCTGCTGTCAAGGGTGATTTTAATGTGGCGCAAAAAATGTTGACTTTTAGAATTGAGTATGTTTGAATATTATTGTTTAAATGATTTAAAGGAGAGTTAATTGTGGAAAATGTTCTTACAACATACCAATTAAAAAAGCGTTACGGTAAACACATGGCGGTGAATGGCGTAGATATGCATATAAATCGCGGTGATATATACGGATTTGTAGGCGAAAACGGTTCGGGAAAAACAACCATAATACGATTAATTACCGGATTGATTTTCCCGCAAAGCGGTAGCTTTGAGCTTTTTGGTATTAAAAATACAGAAAAGGCAATAAATGAAGCTCGTCGTGGCATTGGTGCTATAGTTGAAAATCCGTCAATATACTTGAATATGTCTGCTTATGATAATCTGAAGCAGCAATGTATTTTGTTGGGAAAAGATGAGAAACAAATTTTGCCTACACTTAAAGAAGTAGGTTTAGAAAATTTATACTATGAAAAAAAGAAAGCAGGAGACTTCTCGCTGGGAATGCGCCAAAGACTTGGAATTGCAATGGCACTTTTGGGTGAACCGGAATTCCTTATTTTAGATGAACCTATGAATGGTTTAGACCCGGCCGGTATAGTAGGTATCAGGGAATTGATTTTAAGGCTGAATAGGGAACGGGGAATAACATTTCTGATTTCTTCACATATTCTTACAGAATTATCATTGGTGGCTACTAAATATGGCATCATATCTAAGGGTCGTCTGTTAAAAGAGATTACGGCAGAGCAGTTACATCAAGAATGCACGAAAACGACAACATTTTCTGCTGCTGACCCTAATGCCTTAGCAGAATGTATTCGCAGTGCTTTTCCGGAGTCCGTAATGAAACGGACAAATGAAGGCGTGAGTCTGTTGGGAGATATAGATTTAAACAGTATATTGACTGCTATTTTGGCTGAAAACATAAAGTTACTTAGTATCAATTGCAGTCAAACAAGTATTGAAGAGTATTATCTTTCGGTGATTGGAGGTGCACGCAATGGTTGAGTTATTAAAAACTGACCTTAAGCGCGTTTTTAAGGATAAACTATTATTTGTTATGGGTATTTTGGCTGTAGTTTTTGCTTTGCTTACACCGCTTTTATATGCCGTGATTTTTTCTGTGGGGAATTTATCGTCAGAGCCTATGTTCGCCTCTCTTATGTATTCAAAAGGACACTTTTTTGAGGTTTTCTCAATGACGAGTGACATGGGGCTTATAGTTCCCGTTCTTCTTGCCATTGTTTTGTGTAAAGATTTTTCACATGGTACTGTACGGAATAAAATTATCGCCGGCAAACATCGCAGCTCAATATTTCTTTCAATGTTTATTACATGTGCTTTGGTGTTGGTAAGTGTTATTATGTTGAGTGCCTTTTTGTCTTTGGGTATTAGTTTGATTTTCTTCGATTATCAGGCAACACCTTTTACGATGGCTGATTTTGGATATTTTATGGCTTCGCTTGCATTTGAAGTATTAGTTTTGCTATTTATGGCAGCTCTTCTTAGTTGGTTATGTGCATGTATGAAGAATGTGGGTATAGCTATAGTTTTATATGTGGCTTTTACTTTTGGTTTGCTTATAATAGGCACTATTATACAAGTATGTACCGGAATTTTACAAAGTGCCGGTGGCAATGATGCGTTGCTTGATGTATTAAAAGTTTTAGACAGGATTAATGTAGGAATGTCTACGATGCATATTGGCGTAGGAAACTCTTATACATTAAGTGATGTGTTATATCTTACATTGACACCATTGACCGGCATTTTAGGCTTTTTAGGTTTGGGATTACTTACTTTCAGCAAAAAGGATATGAAATAAAAGGGAAACCATTAATATAATTTCACTTTTTTCATATAATCATTTTCTATTGCCTTAAAATCTGATGTGTGTAAAAACTCACACATATCGGGTTTTTGGCAAATGGCTGACTCGAAATTGCTTGCGTTAAGGCTAATAAGCGCCAAAAGGCACCCGTAGTCACGAATTGCTTTTACATTTTCGTCGCTTGCGTCAGAAGTGTAGCAGAAACACCTTTTTCCGCGTTCGGCAAAATTCTGAACCGTTTGAGCAAAGCTTAATCCGTAATCAATAAAACGTGCATCCGGGTCGATGGCCATTATAGTTTCAATTCCTTTCATGCCTGAGCCGTTAAGTGCATAAACAACCTTACCTATCATCCCGCTTCTTAATACTGTTTTTGCAACAGGCACAGCACATTCATATCTGCTCTTTAAATCAATATTTACAAGCAGACCTGTATGATAGGCTAAATTTAAAACCTGCTCTAATGTGGGAACGCGCTGTATGCCCCATACATCATCTTTTGATAAGATTACTGAGCATACTGTTTCGGCAGGAGTTTCTGAAACAACATACGTTACTTCTTCTCCTTTGTCATTAAAGCCTTTTACCGTTGGGTCATGGTTTACAATCAGTACACCGTCACTTGTAAATCTGGCATCGGTTTCTATCATATCTGCTCCGTTAAGATGCGCATTATAATATGCTGCAAGGCTGTTTTCTTTTAATGTGTTGTCAACAAAGCCTCTGTGTGCGGAGGTTATCCAATTTTTTTTAATATTCATTTTGTTTCTCCTCGTGTTTTTTTAGTATGTTTGTTATACTATAATTCTATAAATAAATCAAGATTTTTACAAGTTTGGCTCTCTTTTGCAATTCGGAAATCATCTCATCAATATAGCTCTGCACGGTGAACCGTCTGAACCGGATAAATTCAGCGGCGCAGCATTTAAGAAATAAACACCTTCTGAAACCTCTTTCAGGCGAATTCCTTCAAGTAGGATGACGTTTGAAGTCAAAAGTATACGATGCACTTCCATCGGCGCATCTTCCGGCCCGACGGTCTGTGATTCATTTCCTAAGAGTAAGATTTTCGAGGCGGCGAATACCTTCGCTGCTTCTGCAGAAACCTCTGCGGCGCCCTTAATAAGAATTCTCTTTGCCGAATCCGAGTTATGTTCTTTTGCTTTTTTGATTATTTCTACAGCATCTTCGCCGGAGATAATTCCTTGTTGCTCCGCTACATAAGCCATTCCGACAAATGCTTCTAAGCATATATCGTCTACTGTTTTTCCGTCTTTAAGAAAATGATACGGTGCATCTATATGCGTGCCGTTGTGTGCGCACATACTAAATGATGTCAGGTTATACAAGTCACCTTTTTCTATTAAACTAAGTACCTCTTTTTTGGGCACAGGGTCGCCGGGATATACTTGGCAACTGAAAATTTCTTGGGAAATGTCATAGATTTTCATTATTTGAATTACCTCCATTGTGAAGCATTTTAGCATGGAGCTGTATTTTAAGCAATAAGTTTACTTTAAGTTATCAAAACCAACCAATGCTTTTTGAGCAAAATACGTGAGCGAAATGTCTCTAAAACGTCAAAGGCAATGATGATCTTAAAAACTTGCTTAAAGCGCTGTATAATTACCATTTAGCGGCAAAAGCTTTATTGCGGGATTTTTGTATCGCATAGGGTATATCTCTCCTCGCCGACAAGGCTTACGGGGATATTGAAATTTTTTAGTTGTTCGATAAATGCATCTACGTATCGAGTGCCGCGACCGCTTTGCATAAAGTTTACGGAAAAATATTCTCTCACGGTCATAACTTCAATCAAAAGCATATTTTGCGTGAGTTTTTCTCCGATATAGGCGTGTAGATCCTCTATGTATCGGTCCATGCCGCACCAAGATATTTTACCCATGTAACTGATGCCAAAGGTCTTTCGGCAAATACTGTTTTCGATATATTGTCGCATTGCAAGCTGTTTTTCAGCAAGGCTTGAACATTTCTCCTTTGAAAAAACCGATACCAAACGATCGACAGAGCGTAGATCGTTTTCGGGTTCACTGCCGAGAATGATTTGCCCGCGTATAATGGTGTTTTGCAGCTCTACACTGCGTTCTTTTATTACGGGAGAAAGCTCAATGGGGATATAGTTCACTAAGCTGTGCCTATTAAGCGGTGCATTTATGGCTGCGCGGTATTGGTGTTGCACGTGTGCAATGACCGGATTGTCAATTTCCTTATCGAGTGTGCACAAAGCGCGGAACAACATTACCGACAAAAAAGAAACCGGGCTTCCGTCAGAGGGGTTTGCCACATCCATCATAGCGATTTGCGGAATGCGTAAATGATAAGCATAAAGGCCTTGCTTATCAAAAGCAGCGCTATCAAGTGAATATGCAGGACATAATGTTTTTTTTCGTGTTTCTGCGTTGTCTTTTAATACAGGTTCTTCAGGGAAGGGATATGCATATTCGTCTTCCGAAATGGGATCATCCGGCATTAAGATACGTCCGGCATCTAAGCCGTTTGTTCCGTATTTTTCTGAAATATAGAGGTATAGAACACTCAACAGTAGAGGACTAATTCCCATGCCGTCAGCTATATAGTGGCTTGCGTGCAAAAAAATTTTTCTTTCTTCGCATCCGAATGCCAACAAATGTCCGTCACACTCTTTTGTACCCAACACAACGCACCGCCCATCCTTAAATACAGGAACCGGCGCTTCGTTAAATTGCAACTGTATGCTATTTCCTTTTTTTTGAGGGAAAACACAAAAATAAGGATAGCGCCTCATCGAAGAATTGACAGCCTTAAGAAGGATATCGTGGTCAATCTCATCGCGCATGGTGATAACAAGCTTGAAACTGCTTAAAAAGTCCTCATGTGCTCCGTATAAAAGGGGATTAGGTCTAAAATTCATAAAATGATATCTCCTGATTAAAATATATTTGGTATCAATGCAACTTTGTAACCACATGTTTTTGTGCAGATGGTAGAACTTAGCACTGATTTGGTTGTCGGCATGGCTCATAAATTCTGCCGTTTTTCTAAAAAGGTAAAATTCGGAAGCCGCATAAGTTACTGTCGTGTATCATAAACAATCAGTTAACACTTCATTTTCTATTCATTTTCAAAATTGAAGTAATTGTTTCGATGCCAACCGGGCATATGCTCTGACAAGACAGGGCTTTTGAGCATCCTGCGCCAAAATGCGTTTTGTATTCCTTTACAATTTGAACGGGTTTTTCAGCAGATTGAGACGCAATCAAATAACTTTCATTGGCAAAAACTGCGCCGAAAAATGTCCCGCCGGCATTATAGTTTGGACAGACCTCAAGGCAGAGCCCGCACTTCAAGCATTTAGCAACTGAATACTGATGCTCGTGGTTTTGCTTGCTGCTTACGGAACGGCCTTCTATGTATGCCTTAGCACTGTTTAGATTTTCATAAATAATGCTGCGATCCACCATAAGATCAGCTACTACAGGGAATTTACTCAACGGCTCAAGCACCAAATCTGCTTTTGTTACTTCATCAACAAATGTATTGCAGGCAAGTGCAGGAATACCATTGATTATCATCGCACAACCTCCACAAACTGCCTGCAAGCAGCTGCATTCCCATCTTACTCTTTTTGCGGGATTTCCTTCGGTGTCAAAAAGGTCATCGGTATAATTGATGGCATCAAGCACAGCAGAAATTGTTACGTGCAGAGGTCCGCTGTATGAAAAGCACTGCCAATATGGAGCAGAATCGGGGGCGTGTTGGCGTTTGATTTTTACAATCATAACTCATCCTCCTTTACGTATGAGATGCGATGCTCTCGATTTTGATATTTGCAAACAGAACAAAAAGCAAATTCGTTGCTTCGTTCGGGATAGTCGTTACGGATATGTGCACCACGTGTTTCCTTGCGTGCAAGTGCGCTCGTAAGGATTGCGCGAGCAAGGAGTAACATGGGGTGTAAAGAGTATCCGATATATGGGGATACGTCTGAATCGTATGTTAACTTCTCGCTGATGGCTAGATAATAATCCACACTTTGAATGCCTTCGAGCAATTTTTCTTCGGTGCGGGTAATGCCAAGGCAGTCATTCATCAGCTTTGCGATTTCATAACGAATGTAAACAGCAGAGAAATTACTCTGTGATGAAAGCTGTCCGTTAAGCATACCTTCCTGTGCAGAAATATATTCATTAAAATCGGGATGTTCTTTATTCTCCGCCAATTCGTTAATGGCTTTTGCGGCGATTTGACCGCTATAAATAGCTGATAGCAAAGAGTTTCCTCCCAATCTGTTAGCACCGTGATACATAGATGCGCATTCACCTACTGCATATAAATTGTCGATAGAAGTTTTGTGGTCTCGTCTCACTGCCAAGCCTCCCATAAAGAAATGGACAGAGGGATAAACAGGTATACTTTCTTTTGTCACATCGAGAACGGCATATTTTCGGCAAAGCTCTGATACTTCAAAAAGTCGGGACTCAATCAATTTTTTACCAAGGAATGAAATATCGAGGTAGACCTGAGAAGGGGCATCGTAGATACATTTGGAAACAATATCGCGAGGCATTAGATTGCCACGTTCGCCATATTTCTCCTCCATGAAATACACTCTACGCTTGCCATCCATATAGTAAAGTCGTCCGCCTTCACCACGAGCTGCCTCAGTAATTAACATACGCTTTTGAGGTGTTTCAATGGTAGTAGGATGATATTGAATAAATTCTAAATTTTTCAAGCAAGCACCTTGTTCATAAAGTTTAGCGGCAACATATCCGTCGCATTGCATAGAACCCGTGGTCTTGCCAAACAAAACATTTTGTCCACCGGTTGCAATTACGACTGCATCGGCATAAATAGTTTCTGTTTTGCGTTCTTTTTCATTATAAAGCAACGCACCATAGCATTTGTTGTCCTTTATCAAGGCAGAATGGAATTGTAAGCCAAGAAGTCGGTTTATTATATTTTGACATTCATATTTTCTTGCCACTCTTATAAGTGCACTCATTATTTGCTTTCCGGTGGAAGCACCTGCGTAGGCAGTACGATTACGACTTTGACCGCCAAATGCACGGAGCGCAACCTTTCCGTCTTCATTTCTGCTGAAAACAACGCCTATTCCTTCAAGTTGGCGAATGATTTCAGGCGCTGCGGAGCAAAGACCTGTAACAACCTCTTTACCTGCAATGCTACCACCACTCTTCAAGGTGTCCTCTGCGTGTTGATTTACAGAGTCATCTGCGCCTATCGCTGCGTTAATTCCGCCTGCGGCCATAACAGACTGTGCTCTCTCGGAAGAATACGGAGAAACCAAGGTGGAATGTATTCCTTTTTCTGCCAATTCAATGGCGCAACTTAAGCCGGAAAGTCCGCTGCCAATAATTAAAACATGCTTCATTTCTATGCCTCCCATTACACTTTATAAAGATAGACGCCTGTTAAAGCTGCTATGATCGTTGCTGTACAAATCACTTTTATAACAATGTCTACAACTTTAATAATCTTTGCATTGCCAATTCCTAAGGTGATGAAAGCTTTGCTGGTTGAAAAAGCAGCGTGCGCTAACGCGAGAGTGAAAAACAATGGGTGGAAAATTGCATGGACAGGTTTGGGAAGATGCATAAAACCTACAGCTCCCGCAACATGCAGTCCTGTAAAAACAATTAAAATAATTCCGCTTATTCGCTGAAAAATCGTTGCAACATTCAATTTGGGGTATGATTTACATTTGCGTTTCTCGGTTTCTGAGTGCGCAGTGATTGCAAAGTCGATGCTGATTACCGCATGTGCCAGCATAAGGCCAAACAAAATCCAGGGCATAAAAGCACCGCTTTCTTTGATGGTGCCTCGGGACATCATCCTGACAGCATTAAAGATCGCGTGAACCAAAAGTAAAAAAGTGGTAAACAGACTAATTATGGCGTTGATTTTTCGTAACAGCATTGTAGGCCTCCTATTGATAGTGCTTTGGAGTAAGTATTGTAAAAAGAAAATGTCTTGTTGCACAAGCACAGTAAAATCGATTGTGCGACAACATATTTTATGTCTTTGTCATTTTTTGTTGGCAACTAATTTCTTTACAAACAAAACAACCAGCAGAACAACGAACAGTGCAGCACAGGCTTTGTGAACAATGGCCGGAGCCGAGAAATTGATCGCTTTCACGACGATGCCGGTAATCAAGGCGATTCCATAGAAAACTCTCATGGAGATTTCAAGGGCAGGAGCCTTCCATTCCTTTCTGGTTGAGGAAGTGTACACGGACAAAATCAGAACACCAACTACGGAAATGGCGATGTGGACCGCAGGACCGGTTGCTCTGTACAGGAAAAGCAGAATAGCGACCAACAGCATTGCAGGGGCAAAAATCATGTCTTTTTTCATAGGGTTTCCTCCATTTTGAAGATAATATATGCCGGTTCACAGAATCGGATTTTATTGTGCTTGGTTGGGAATAGTTAACATTATCATGAGGCTCTTAAAATCCTTATCCACTATATGCATAGCCTACGTTCGAACGGGCATCTTTTTTCTTAGTTTGTATTTTTCACATATACTCTTACAAACTTCTTACAAACCAAGAGGTTTGCGGATTGGTATGATAAATCTCAAGATCTATTATTGATACAAGTAAGTCTTTAACTTAAAAATGGGGCGTAAAGTCTTTTGCGTGTATTCTGCGAGTTTTAAATTCATGCGTCATAGATTTTTCGTGTTTATGTGGTATAATCAATTTAATAAATAAGAAATTATCTAACGGTTACGAACCGTGCTGGTGAAGGTAATTTAGATTTACGGAGGTGAGTTTTTTGAAACGAGAGGATGCATTTTACCATAAAATTATGCTGATGACAGGCTTGGATGATGGCTATGTTGAATGGCTAAATCACTTTTTGGAATCGGAAAATCCTTTAAGCAATATTGTCTTGGAACTTGCTTATTGTGGCTCTGATATCAATAGAACTATTTCTGTTCTACATAATTTTTGCGCGGAACAACCGTTTGATGAAGCGGTTGTTTGCGATAGGCTGAGATTGTTTTTTAAGGATGCTTATTACGCAAACAGAATGAGCAAGGAAGAAATATCATCTGCTATGTACCACATGGCACTTAATGTTGGCGACCCCGGAGATTTTGATATTCAATTATGGGAGAGTATGTATTATCTGGATGATTTTTGTTCCTTGGCTAAAGATGGAATAATTTCTTGGGAAAGCTTTGATTTTGCTTTTTTCTCATATCTTGATAACGGAACACCCCTCGATTCAAACATTATTTGGAGCAAAAATACCGTAAAGAAACCATCGTTAGTTGATAAAATTAAAAGCATGTTCAAAAGATAATTTTTTCTAACTGTTCGCCGAATACTAATTTATCAAACGGTTTGCATATTGTAATTTCGGCATCACTAATGATAATATTATGTTAAAAAATCAAAGTTTATTGTATAATCACTGCTGATATCTAAATTGGCGCAGAAAACCCGGTAACCTGTGCGGTTGTTGGATTTATTTATTCCATGTCCTTAAAATATAAATAAAAGAGGAGGAATCAATATGAATGATCGAAGAAAGGTCTTAGAACTTTTTGAACAACAAAAAGAGTATACTGACAAAAGAATTTCTGAGGGTATAGAAAAATACAGAAAAGGTAATGCCGAAATTATTGTTACCGACAAAAACGGCAAGGCTGTACCTGAAGTAAAAATAAAAGCAGTGCAAAAAACACATGAATTCCGTTTTGGCGCAAATCTGTTTATGCTTGATGAACTTGAAACAGACGATAAAAACGAAAAATACAAAAAATATTTTGCTGATGTATTTAATATGGCAACACTGCCTTTTTATTGGAATACGCTTGAACCTGAGCGCAACAAACCACGTTATGATAAGGATTCGCCCAAGGTGTATCGCAGACCCGCGCCCGACCTCTGTGTTGAGTTTTGCGAAAAAAACGGTATCGAGCCGCGCGAGCACGCACTTGCTTATGATGCGTTTTTTCCTAAATGGCTATATAATGCAAGCGTTGAAGAGGTAAAACAGGAATATGAGCGCCATTGTGCGGAAATCTCAGAAAGATATGCAGATAAAATACCTACCATTGAAGTTACCAACGAAATGCAATGGGAAAGGGGTAAAACCGCATTTTATGATGAGCCGAATTTTGTAGAATGGTGTTTTAAAACGGCAGAAAAGTATTTTCCAAACAATCAACTTGTTATAAATGAGATAACCCGTTTGAGTTGGTTGGACTGTTGCCGTGCAACCGACAAGTATTATGCTTACATAGAGGCAAATATGCTAAAGGGTGCGCGAATTGATGCTATCGGTATGCAATATCATTTGTTTAATAAACGAGAAATGGAATATGAATGGACCAGGCTTACGCTGAATCCCGAAAATCTTTACAGGCATATGGATATGTATTCTAATTTTGGTAAACCTCTGCAAATCACCGAGGTAACGGTACCTGCATTTTCTTGGCAAAAAGAAGATGAGGAAATTCAGGCAGAAATAATTGAAAAGCTATATTCTATTTGGTTCTCACACCCAAATGTAGAGCAAATTATTTATTGGAATTTAGTAGACGGCTATGCACACCTTTGGGACCCTGACCCCGAAAAAATAAAGGCCTCCCAAGGCGATATGTCAATAGGTGAGAATTATTATTACGGCGGTCTTTTGCGCTTTGATTTATCACCAAAGCCTGCGTATAACACAGTTAAAAATCTTATTCAAAACGTTTGGCACACAGAGGAAGGTGCTGTTACCGACGAAAACGGCATTTGTTCTTTCAGAGGTTTTTACGGCGAATATGAACTGGAATTTGAAGTGAACGGCAAGACAATGAAAAAGACCGTTTTACTTTCTTCTAAGAGTGATAACAAAATAAAAGTGGTGTTGTAATGGGTACGAAGATTCTTGTCATACAAGGTGACTTTTTAACAGAGTATGAACATTAGTGATGCTGATAAATTTTCTGCCGTTTTTCATAAAAAAGGCAGAATTTTCAGATATGCCGCTTTGATTTTCGGCCTGAATCCTAAAAAGAGGCAGAAAATGTCCCTACGGAATGTTCTGCGTTCGTTTCTGCTTTGTCTGCTGAGAAAAAATTCTGCCATAATTCTAAAAAAGCACCGAAATTAATACCTATTCATTCAAATTTTCTGCCGAAATCCTGAAAAACGGCCGAAATTACAAAAGGCAAACCGTTTGATAAATTGGAATTTGTCTTATTGTCAAATCAATTTGAATTTAAAGGTCTATGTACATAATTGTTGATGAAGTATGGAAACCCACTCTTTCATACAAAGGAATTGCTTTCATATCTGCG
>JAFZEI010000018.1 GCA_017560765.1 Clostridia bacterium
ACCGTAACTATTGCGTAACATACCCAAAACCATAACATTGACATTCCAAAATTTTGCATTAAATAAAACCTCTTTCCTCAATAAACTCAAAATCTTCTGCCCAAATATCTAAACACATTCTTTTTATATTCAAGATACTCTTGTCCAAAAGTTTCTATCAAAAAATCCTCTTCTACATTTACTATCTGCAAATGAAAAAGCACTAACGCCAATGCTGTTATAACACACAAACACCAATTAAAGAAAGAAAATAAAATGCCTATATACATTAAGTCAAACCCTAAAAAAGCCGGATTTCTGCTTACGGAATATATACCGGCTGTCACTAGGCTCGTTCTATCTTCCCTTTGAACACCCGCTCTCCAATTTTCCTTCATCTGTGCCACTGCCATGATAAACACCAAAACACCAATAGCAGTTATTATGACTCCCACTATTCGCAATGCGATATATTTAATGTCAGAATAGAACACAATACTAATAATTTGAACAAAAGGAAGTAAATATGTGGTCATCTTTAAAGAAATTTCAATAAACTTTATAAATCCTTGTTTTCCCTTTCCTAATTGGTCTGTTTTAATGCCTTGTTTTCGTTGATTAATCATCTTAGCAAAATAGCAAATATAAAATATTGCCATCAGTATCAATGTAATTATTTTTATACTCATTTACTACTTCAACTCCAATCCCTATTGTTCTTGTTGAATCACGTTTTTTAAAGTTGAATTTCACACTGCCAAATAAAAATACTCCGTTATGGTTTCCGGAGCTTCCTTCATGCCATTATCAATCCACCATCTAACTGTTTCCACAAAAGTAGATGCTATGTGGTTTATCCAAAAACTATCAGGTAAAATCCCACTTTTTCTTGTCTCAAACAAAGACAGTTGACTGACTACCAATTTTTGTAAATTATTCTTGAAATACTGCAAGAATAACTCATTATTTTGGCAAGCAAGTAATTCCAGAATATTATTATCATTCTTCTGCAAATGTTGAAAAAGATGCAGAAATACAGAGTTTGGTGCGTCGCATGTAAAAATATGTCTGTGTTCAGTTTCTCCGTTATTTGTCGCATCAAAAATGTGACAAAACAACTCTTCACAAAGTTCTTTTAAGAGAAAATCCTTCGTTTCAAAATGCGAATAGAAAGTTGCTCTGCCTACATCTGCCTTATCGATTATCTCGCCCACTGTAATCTGACTAAAATCTTTTTTTGATAATAATGCGATAAAAGCCGCAAATATTGCTTCTCGTGTTTTTCTCTGACGTCTGTCCATAATTTTCTCCATACAATTTCGCAAAAATGTTCAATATCGTACATCAGCATAAATTCGGATGTTGTTTTCCTTTAATCCGCCTCATAAAATAATGTATAACAAGTTCAATACAGAACTTATTGTATCATAAAAACATTTCAAATCAATAGGAGGACAATATGAAAACCGAAAAGAATATATTGATTGCATTTATTTTAAACTTGGCTTTTTCTATTTTTGAATTTGTCGGAGGTATCTTTACCGGAAGTGTTGCGATTACTTCCGACGCCGTGCATGACATCGGTGATGCCGCCGGAATCGGCATATCTTATTTCCTGGAAAAGAAAAGTAAAAAACAACCTGACGAAAAATACACTTACGGATATGCAAGATACTCTGTTATCGGCAGTGCAATCACCACATTGTTACTTCTTCTTAGCTCCGTCGTAGTTATTTTCAATGCTATTGGCAGAATTTTCCACCCCACAAAAATCAACTATAGCGGAATGATTATCTTCGCAATTATCGGCGTCTGTGTTAATTTCAGCGCAGCACTTATAACTCGCGGAGGCATTTCGCTAAACCAGAAAGCAGTCAACCTTCACATGCTCGAAGATGTTCTTGGTTGGGTAGTTGTATTGATTGGCGCTATTGTAATGAGATTTACAGATTTTACCCTCATTGATTCGATTATGTCCATTGGCGTTGCAACCTTCATCCTCGTAAACGCTGTTAAGAATTTAAAAGAAGTACTCGACATATTCCTTGAAAAAACACCCCACGGCTTTGACGTTGCTGAAATCAGCGAGCACATTTCCGAAATAGACGGTGTTATAGATGTTCATCACATACATATTTGGAGTATGGACGGCCAAAGCAACTACGCCACCATGCACATTGTAACAAATTCGGATGTATCCCAAATCAAGGACAAAATTCGTAATGAATTAAAGGAACATGGCATCGCTCATGCAACACTTGAACTCGAAGCAAGCAGTGAGCTCTGCCACGACAAACATTGCCATACGGAAATTGCAGGCAGCTCTTCTGCCCACCACCATCACCATTAGAATGTAAGTATCATGGGTATGTGCGGAATGCCGTCCTCCATGAACTCATTTCCGTTTTGCTTAAAGCCTGATTTCTCGTAAAATTCACGAGCGTAGCTTTGTGCTTCAATAAATATGCGCTCGGCATTTAGTTTGTTTTTTGCGACCTCAATACCTGACCTCACGATTTTGGAGCCAAGACCACAACGTCTTCTTGCGGAAATCACTCTGCCGATAGATACTTCGCTATGTTTTACACCTTTGGGAAGCACCCTTGAATAAGCAACAATATCATTTTCATCTTTTAGCCACAGATGATATGCTTGCTTATCAGCATCATCAACATCTTGATACGCGCAATTTTGCTCCACAACAAAAACCAAGGCACGAAGTTTGTAAATCTCAAATAATTCTTCTGTTGTCAATTCACTAAAATGTTTCACATATAGTTCCATTAGTTTGTATCACCTATAAAAATTTTATCAGACTGATTATACAACAATATTATTTTGCATTATACTATTCCCAGTGCGATTAACACTTGAAACACCACAAAAACAACATACAGTAAAAGAAGCATCACACCTTGCCATCTGTATAACTTTCCTTTTAATAATGTGGGCAATGTCAGCAAAGCCATTACTGAGACCATTAACGGGATTTCCATAATCTGAGAAGTGTTAAATCCCAAAAGTTTGCTGCCTTCAGGTATAGCAAAAGGAGAAATAGTTACAGCAGTTCCGGATACTAACACAAGATTAAATATATTAGCACCTATTATATTACCCAAAGATAATGCCCCATGTCCTTTGACTAAAGCTGTAACCGCCGTCACCAATTCCGGAAGCGAGGTGCACAAGGCAACTATCGTAACGCCTATAACCTCTGTAGGAATACCTACTATTGTTGCCAAGGAAACCGAAGAAGCTTCTAACATATCTGCTCCAAAAGCTATCAAAGCTGCACCTATAATCAAGAAAATTACGTCTTTAATTATTATAGCGTTTACAGCAGACGTATTCTTTTCTGCTGCACCTTTTTCAGAAAATTTAAAGCCACTGTAAATCGTCGTTGCCATATATATTCCGAAAACTAACAACAATACCAAACCAAGCCATCTGTCAAAACGACCAAATATGTATGCAGCTATAATATAAATAGTTGCTGAGGCAAAAAAGAATAAAACAGGGGAAATAATTGTCTTGCGATTAATAGGTGTGGGACGTATTGCAATAGTCAGTGCCGCAATTAACGCTGTGTTGCATATTATCGAGCCGATTGCATTTCCGTACGCAATAGCACCATTGCCATTAACAGCCGCTGTAACAGACACCATCACTTCCGGAAGAGTTGTCCCAATTGATACAATAGTTGCTCCAATAATGAGCTCCGGAATCCGAAAGCGCTTTGCTATGCCTACAGAACTATCCACAAAGATGTCTCCGCCCTTTATGAGCAGCACAGCTCCTATAACAAACAAAATCAAAGACCCACTCAAACTATCAGTCAGCCCATTATACCACAGCAATATTTGTTCAAACATCGATTAACCTCCGCAAATATTAAATTACTACAATCACAGAAAATGAAGCTCAACTGTGATTCTTCGTATGTCCCTGCTTCTCCCAACGCCTTAGCTCGTATTAACTATTCCTTATAAATCTCTATTTCAGAAAAAGAGACACCATTTATATACAAATCCAAAACATCTTGTGTAAATACTATTTTTACATATCTACCTTTAACAGTGTCAAAAGTAAAAGTAGGTATGTAGTTCAACTTGCCATCCAATTTAAAAGATGCAATTTTATCGAAATTCTCACGATCTGACGAAACATATATATCGTATGACTTAGGATAAGATGAATTATAGTCATCCTCTTGTCCGCATGGATAGACCACAATTTTATTAAAATCAACATCCCTTAACAAATCAACCATAAAGTAAAAATCCGTTTCGTCCTGATCCATTTTATAAGCATCAATTTTAAAGCCTTGAGATGTGTCTGTTGAATATCTGATTCCGTCAACAGCCTTGCATGCATACCAACCGTTTTCACCAAGTGACAAACTTGAAAAAACAGGCTTATTATTTGCTATGTTCGTTTTATCGTTATCTTCATATACCGGTCTGACATTATTACCGGTAATTTTATAAAGCTTAAAGCCGCCTGCCTCAATAGTCACATCGAGCCTTTCCTTAATAATATCTTTTGTTTCACGGCCGTTTGTAACATCCGTCAATTCAATACCATTTAAAGTAAAAACCATTTTGCTTGAATTAATGAAATCCTTATTGACTATCATCAAATAATTTGATTCATCATATTTATCAGCCATTAACGAGAAAATAGCATCACAATTTTCATCAGGTTTAATAAAATAATCATCCGGTATTTTATCAGTGCTTGGATCCTGCGTTGTAGAATGATAAATTTCGACAGCATCAGTTCTTCCAAGAATGTTACTTACTGCTTTAATCTTTGTATTAATATCTACGATACCGTCATAGCGAGCATTTTTCGTGCCGTCAGGATTAATTATAGCATTGGTAAACGATTCGTCGCGTTCTACAGGTGTAATCCAAGTAAAATATTTAATGTTTTTAATTCCATAGGCCAAAGCGGCAGAAGTATGATATCGTGTCTCGCTTACTGTAGGATCACGATAACTCTTTATGTTACTGATAGATTGTATGTAACAAGCTGTTTTAACATCATATTTAAGCCCCGTTGTTCTCACTAAATCTAAATTATAAAACATATCGGGTCTTGAATTTTCAGCAACACCGAAAGGATACTGGTCAAACGAAAGATATGACACATTTCCGTAGCCTGCCGAATTAATCCAATCCTCGGCGTGAGCCCTTGCATCTTTTAAAGCTCCCCAAGGAAACATATTCATTTGACATATTGCATTCGGAAATACCTCACGTATAGCTCTCGTCACTCTGCCGTAAGGATTTGCATTTTGAGGCTCATCTTTAATGTAGAAACCTACAACGCCTTTATATTTCATCCATTTTTTGGCAATTTTTTGAATTTCTTCATCAGTAAGATCGGTCCAACCTTTAGCCTCGTTATCATAAATAGTTACGTATATGTCATATTTATCACATAGGTCAAGCATCTTTTCTACAGAATCCGGGTCGTTAAATATCGGATCACTACCATATTCCATTAAATCTATATGTGCGTCTTGCATGTACTTAAATTGTGTATCGTTAACAAAATCAAGCATCGGCGGCCAAAAAGCAGAAATAACAATTTCATCCTTAAAAACTTCTTCACCTTTATTAATAAAAGTTTCATCTTTACAAGATGTGGCACAAACTAACAGAAAAGTGGCTAAAATTAATGGTAATACTATTACTATTTTCTTTATTTTGTTCATTTCCAAAACCCTTTCACCTAAGCAATTTTATAACAAACCACATATACAAGCAAATGAATTGTCAACACCAATCTTTGATCTCGTAAATAAAAAGTGTTTCGTCAATTATGGCATAGGAGATGGCCTTACCTACCAACTCTTTACAATCATAATAACTAAAATACGAAGGGGAAGAATACTCTTTCCCGTCAACATTTACAATAACACAACCGGTGTGTCTAAAAAGGCCTATCTCCCAATTGGCGATCACGCCTTCTACAGGTGTAAAATTCATGCATTTTTTCTTGTAAACAAGAAACATTACAAAGTAATATCCTGC
>JAFZEI010000019.1 GCA_017560765.1 Clostridia bacterium
ATTTAGATATCGGCGCAGAAAAGTCCGAAACCATAACGGTTTCGGACTTTTTTCTTACTATTTTAAGCAATTGGATTTCATAGATATCCTATCCGCTTTTTATCATTCGGGGAGGGAATGAACTAAAACATATTGCAGATGCACTAAAAGTTTAATATAATAAAAAAATAAAATAAAAAAAAGTCCAGCGGTGATATGTCAAGTAAGGAGTGATTAAAAAAACATATATTTTTTAATATGTTTCTAAAAAACAAAAAACTACCACTTAAGCCCCAAGGTGATATCAAAAAAGGGGCAAAGACTCAGGCAGAAAAGTAAGGTATGTATTTAACTAATCTGCAGCACGATATAGTCTGTTGTCTTTAAGCAGTGTAAAGACTAACCGAACGAATTTACGAGCAGTTAATACGAGTGCACGTTTGTGTTGGCATCTGTTCACCTCATTGTATTTGAGATGATAAAAACGGCTGTATTCCTTGTCGCATCTTACAAGAGAAAAAGCTGCTTCGCACAGATAATATTTTAAGAATCGATTACCGGAACAAATAAGCCTTGTTGATTCGGCTTCAAAGTCTCCGGATTGATGTTGAGTCCAGACAAGACCGGCATATTTTGCAAGTCCGGCTTGATTTTCAAAACGATTGACATCTCCGATTTCAGCAACGATGCCGGCGGATAAAACCGGGCCGATGCCGGGTATTGAAGTCAATACGTTTGGTAAGAGTTCCATTTGAGCAGAAATTGCCTTATCGAATTCTTTGATTTGAGTTTCCAATGCCTTTATCGAGGTAATGGAGATAGATAGCACCTGGTTGACGGAGTCGTTAACAGTCTTAGGTAGACGATAAGAGCTCCGAGCCGCTTTTTGAATGGCTTTAGCTACTGAATCAGGATCAGGGAAACGGTTTTTTCCTTTATTCACAATAAACTCAGTAAGTTCATGTAAGTCCATGTAAGCTAAAGCTTCTGCTGACTCGAACTCATCGTAGACAGCCAAGGCAGTGGTGCTGAAGGTATTTGAAAATACCTTCTCCTGCGTCATAGTAGAATACTTCTTGAACAGTAAATTCATGAAACGTTGTTTCTCTTTAGTGAGGTTGCAAACTGCGAAATAACGTGCTCTTGTTAAGTTCTGAAGAGCTTTGTAGCGGTAATCTGCAAAGTAAACTTCTTTGTTGATTCTACCGAAACGCAGGCAGTCAGCAATGACAAAAGAGTCCACAAAATCGTTCTTAGGCAAGTCATTGTAAGCATCTTTAAACTTTTTGACTTGCTTAGGATTGAGGACATGAATCTTTCTGTTGAAGGATGCTAAAGAGGCATCTTCTCTTAAGAAATAAACTAAATTGTCGCCGTAAACGGAGGTTGCTTCAAGTCCAATCAAGACGGTGTCAAGAGAATAGGAGTTTAAAACAGATAAGATTCTTTTTACTAATTGAATAGAACCGTCATGTGAGTTGGCAACAGTGAAGTTGCAAACCTTATCTCCGTTTTGGAGCATAAGATAAACGACATTGGATTTGCTGCTTACATCAATTCCGACGTAAAGTGGGTTCATAAGATCACCTTCTTTCGTTATGAGATTTGAGTGTTCAATCGGCTTGGTAAAACCCATGATCATGGAGCATCGACACCCTCGCATATAAGAATCCGGCTTAAGTTGGACAGATGCGAAACCACACTGCTAAATGGTTGTCCGAAGCTTAAGCAAACAGCCAGCCGGTTTGAAGCTAACTTCCATGTCAGGGGAACAGACTTTTTATGAAGCAACCAAACTCGGTTCAACAAGGAGAAACAAGAACTATTACCTGATTGACACTGAGACAATTATATCATGGGCTTAACAAGCCTATTGAACAAATTTTATTAAGTTATTTGGATACAAATTATGTATCTAAAAATATTATACGAGGAGTAATAAAATGTCACATCATATCATTGATTTATTTAATATAACAAAAAGCTACGGCGACACAGAGGTTATCAAAGATTTAACTCTCTACATTCGCAAGAACGAATTTATCACTTTACTGGGCCCCAGCGGTTGCGGC
>JAFZEI010000020.1 GCA_017560765.1 Clostridia bacterium
AACGAGTACTGATGATTCTCGCAGCGATCGCGTCGTATCGTCTGAAATGATGGAATACTTTGCGCAAGGCTTGGACACTCTGACTTCACAAGAACGACAGATCTACGAAGCTTATCTGAGCGGAACATCCACGAAAGATATTATGATTGAGCTGAACATTAAAGAGAACACCTTAAAATTCCACAATAAGAATCTTTACAGCAAATTGGGTGTTTCCTCACGAAAACAGCTTCTCGAGGTTTATAGGGCAATCAAGTCTGACATGAAAAAGAACGAAGATAAGGCCAATGTCATTATCTGATAGGTTGAATCAAATCATCAAAGAGAAGAATATCACCAAGCGTGAATTTGCAAATCGTGTTGGTATATCCGAAAACTACCTTTATATCCTCACAAGTAACAGCCGTCCCGGGACAAACCAAAACAAAACCATCTCACCAATGCTTGCTAAGCTCATTAGTATGGAGTTTGGCTATGATGCAGATCTAAGTACATCATTTCTATAGCTGTAACAATAAACGTCAACATCATTTTCAGGACGAAAAATAAGGTCGGCAACACCGAGAACAAAAAAATAAGACCGACCATTCAGATACTTCTCGTATCAAAATGATCGGTCTTATGTGGTCGGGATGACAGGATTTGAACCTGCGGCATCCTGCTCCCAAAGCAGGCGCTCTACCAAGCTGAGCCACATCCCGTAAAACCTCGTGTATTTTATCACTATATAAACTTTTCGTCAACCCGTTTTTATTTGTATTTTAAAAATTTTGTGGGAGCCAATCACTTTTATGAAAGGCTCCCATAATTGTTTTTATTTTAACAAACCAATTCGTTTCAAAGCATTTATCGCTTTAATTTCAGGTATGGTTTTTGAAAAGAAGCTGTTATTCTCCTGTCTCTTCTTTAACTCATCACTTATATAATTAAGTTTATAATACAATCGATCGTAAAGCTCATCATCACTTTCGCACGCTTCTGCGGAAATATCGGTATCGTATTTACTGTCTAAGTATTCAGCAAGGCGTACAAGCTCAGGTATAGCAGCATCCCCTAAATCATCCATTGCATTCATATCAACTGTTTTTAATGTACCGTTAATATATCTGTTAACATTATATTGTGCAATTATTTGATCTATATTAGAAAGTGATAATCCTGTTAAAAGAATAACACATGCAAAAAATGAAACTGCAACTGCTTTAATTCGTCTTGTGATTTGACTGATAATAATTATTATAAAAATCAACGCAACAAGACACATAAACCATGTAGCGTATACTCTTTTGGGTGTAAGTCCATAGCTTTTAATATACATTATCATTTTAGCAATTGCTGTACTGATTAGTATAAGAGTACATAAAGAAAACGTAATTGACACTATTTTCAAAGTGACAGAAGGTCGATCGATATTCCGTCTCATAAAAACTACAATTGAAAGTATAATAACAAGATTTATCACAGCAACAGTACAAAGTTGGAAAAATCCTTCCCTTGCATATTCTGCATAACTAAACTCTTGTGGCAGTGAGTCTATAAATCCTGAAATATAGTAATCCCATTGTGAAATAAAAAATACAACATATAAGAAAACAAGAGGTATTACTGCAGCTATAACCGTTACAGTCGGCACAAATTTTGTAGCCTGATAAGCTTTTTTGCAAGAAAGAGCATTAATGGTTTCTTTACACTTATTCTCAGAGGCAGAATTATACAAGCCAAACAAAAACATTCCTATCGGGATAGCAAAGCCAAAACTAAAAATATGCGAAAACACTGCTGCGATGTCAAAGTCAAGTATTTTATCAAGTAAAATAATGAAATTAGAGTCGTATGATAATAATAAAGTAACTATAATTGTAGGAATAATTGTGACAGCCAATCCTAAAAATATCTTACCGATTGTTTTACCGCTGGTTCTTGCTTTGCCTGTAAACATTGCAATAAAAAGCTTCCCTAATGAACAAAAAGGTAAAATTATAATTGCTTTAAAAAAATCAAGCAAAATTAAATTAGAAAATCCTTTTTCAAGATTATTATCCAAAACAGAATATACAAAGTAACAATATGCAGCAAGTGCATAAGCAAAAGTCCAAAAATATAAGAATTTATTTGTTGATAATAGTAGAGAGACAGAAATAGCCAATGCAGAACATGCAACCAATAAAGGCAAAATAGCAAATTTTCTTTTTTGTATTATAAAGAAAATTATTGTTGCGGTAAATAAGGCTAAAATAAACAGGAACCCGCCTAACGGATAATCCATTACAGGAAAACATCTGCAGAAAGCATAGCCGGCAATATAACAAAGCCATGCAAACACACTCTCAGATAATAAAAAGGTCTTTTCATTAGTTTGTTCATTATTCATAAAATCACTCCTCATACATATTTTCAGGTGAATCGATATACTCGATTATATCTTCTACTTTGCAATTTAAAGCTTTACATATAGCATCAAGCGTAGAGAAACGAATTGCTTTTGCTTTGTTGTTTTTTAAAATTGATAAATTTGCTAATGTAATACCAACTTTTTCTGACAATTCATTTAAAGATATTTTTCTTTTTGCCATAATGACATCAAGATTTATAACAATCAATTATATTCCCTCCTTATTTTAAACAGTCAAATCATTTTCGGATTTGATTATTGTGGCTTCTTCAATAACATTTTTAACAACTCTTAAGCACATTCCTAAAAAGGCTGCAAAAAAAGCTAAAATGAATGAAAGTTGGAAATATAATCCTATAGCTAAAAAAATACAACACAGTCCAAAACAACACCAGGATATACCGCGAATAAGTGACACGCTTATAACAGTAAATACTTTGCTCTTTTGAACGCGACGTAATAAAATAAATAATAATAAATTCGTAAAAGTTATAACTGCAAGAAGCAAATATGATAAACAATAAATGATAGTCTTATCAAGAATCGTAACCTTTATAAAATTACCTGCTTTTAAAGAAATATTAATCAATTTGCTTATTAAATCCGGCAACATAAAAGCGCCGATAATACAACAAATAAATAAAAGCACAGATATAATTAATGAAATAATTATTGAAACTTTACTTGGTATTTTAACCATACTGTTATCCTCCTTAAATTCAAGAATAATTATTATATGGTATATTATACCAAGCATTTTATGAATGTCAATATAAATTTATCGAAAAACAATAAATTATAATAAGGTGTTACCTCTTATTACAATCTGCTTAAATGCATCATCAGAAATTAATGAATAGATTGCGGAGCCTACGGGCGCACTGCCGAAAGTATTATTTTCAATAAATAAGCTACCGCCTTCTGTTGGCTTATCTATTCTCCATAAAAAAATGTGATGCCCCATAGGTAGCGGCCAAATTTCCGAATTGCGAGGCAAATCCTCACCTAACATTGCAAAACCGCAACCTGCATTTACACAAGTATTGTCAGAAAAATAAGAATTAATAGGCAATTTGTCTCTGTATTCAAAAGCTGCCATACCATAAGTATCAAAGGTGTTGTTTCGACAAATAAAATTACTTGTGGGAATTGTTTGGTCCCCCGGTCCTTGGTGTGTAACACATGAATCATAAACGTTTTTAAATGTACAATTCTCTATTAAAATATTTTCACCGTATATCCAAAATTCTACAGCATTACCAAAACGGATTTTCAAATTTCTATCCCAAACACAACCGCCGATATTTTCGAAAGAGCAATTTCTTATTACCACGTTTTTTCCCTGACCTGCAAGGCCGTGTACACCGCTGTTTTTAAAACAAATATTTTCAATAATTATATTGCTTTGAGTCCTTCCGATTATCCTTGTATTATATGAAACACACTCTATATGATTATAATAATTTCCCGGATTTTGTGAGGAATAAACTAATACACGCTGCTTGGCACTGTGAGTTTTCTTTTCACAACTGCCAAATCTGCTATCCCAAAAGTCGCCTTGAGTAGAAAGTTCATTTTCTTCCCATCTGAGTGTTGCAGAACATTCATCCGAATTATATACAAAATTACCGACTTCTCCCGGTATTTCCATATTACAAATCCAAATGTTATGTGAAATTTCTTCCCAATATTTTGCATTGCTTACATCCGTTGATGCCATAAAAACGGGATTTGCCCCTTCTCCGAATGCAGAATATGTTATGGGTAACTCTTCTGTACCTGCAAAAATTGGCATAGATGATCTAAAGGTACAACCTCTTTTGAAAAGTACAGTATCTCCGGGAGCAATGATTAAATTATTTAGTTTATGAACATCGTCAATAAAATGAGTTGCCATATTTTAACTCGAAATTTATTTGTTATATTTAAAAATAACAGAAGAGTATTTTTCCGGTAAAACAATTCTTAACTCAGCATTATTCTTAAAAATCTCTTTTGTGTCAAAGTTTGTAAACGTATAATCTCCGTTGAGCTCTTTAAGAGAGATTGCACAAGAATCGTTGGGAGAATTTTTTCTACGGAAAGCCATCACTATTCCTTCGTCATTTTCTGCATCATGATACTGCCATATAACCCAAGCAGATTTGTCGAGTTTATCGGAACCGAAATTATGAAAATGGCAGAGGAAGTATTTTCTGATTGATACATATTCATCAATAACTGTTGCGAGATATTTAATTTCATCATCTGAAATTTCTTGAATAACAGTACCGTATGCACTAAAGCCCCAGCTTGCAGAATACGTACTTCTTGCTGCATATATATCCATTTTTTTCTTTGTTGAACATCCTGTAACAGGTAAAAACTTAGATATATTAGTATGGTGTGTGTTTGTAACATCAGGATCAGGATTAAATATACATTGATAGTCTGTACGGTAAAGATGAATTGATCTCTTAACCATTTCAAAATCAAGACGTCTGCCGCCGCTTGCACAGTTGTCAATATACAAATGAGGAAATTCCTTAAGTAAAGAATCATACAGTCTGTAAAGACCTGCTACATGGTAAATTTCGGTAATACCACGTCTTCCCTCTTTATCAGCAAATTTCCAAGGTTCATCGCAAGGTGTATTAAAATCTTGTCTGTAGCATGTAACATTATATTCTCTGATTCTTTGACATAAAAGATTAAAAGCATAATCCCAAGCTTGAGGATTGCCCAAGTCAAGGAGCATATACCTATCTCCGTTTTGAATAAAATATTCAGGATGTTCTTTAAAAATAGGAGTAACTTCTGTTGCATGTTCTATTTCAAACCAAAGAAGAAAGCCACCGCCGGCTTCTTTTGCCGCATTAACAACATCTTTAAAGCCATCGGGATGACAATCTTTTTTTACTTCCCAATCGCCTATTTCATCTGCCCATGTTGTATCAAAATTGTTTTGACTTGCTGCAAATCTGCCATTCCAAGCGGCATCAACCCAATATTCTTCAAACTTTGCGCCATTATCTTTATATCTGTTAATTCTTTTTACCATTTCTTCAGAGCTTAAGCTACCCCATAATAAAGTTGATAAAAGACCGGGGTGATCCTTAGACGGAACTTTTGGTGTATAATACTTAACCATAATATCTCTGAATTTATTATATTGGTCTTGGCCTTCTTTATATTGCATAATAAGAACAGAGGCTGTTCTAACTTTTTCATTTGGTTTTAGATAAAACTCAGCATTTCTTAAACCGGCTTTAAATCTTATGCCATCTTTTTCTCTGGAAAAGTCAGCTACCCAGCTTCCTGTCCATCCGATGGCAACGATATAACCGCAACCTTTACATGCAACTTCGAAATACGGCATTATCTCATCAGAGCTTCTACCCTCGTTATTATAATAATTTTTGCACATTCCTTCGGAAAACAAATAGTCAATATGAGTTGAAAATTCCTGGGCAGAACGTTCATCATCAAAGGAATAAGCTTCTCCTTCAAGATTTCCTTGCATCCACATAACTTTTGGTGCTTCTTCTGTTATACGAAGCGTAGGAGATTCTCTATGATATTCAGGTAATTGTAAAAGAATGTCACAATCTTTTATTTGAGATAATATTTTACTGTTAACATTGCTTGTGTTTTCATAAGTAACATACCATTCAACAGCATCAAATTCGTCATATACTTTTTTATTGATAACTGTTTTAATAGGGTTATCTGAAACATCAGAAAAAGTTTTATTATCGTAATTATAAGAAAATGCCGGTTGTACCATATAAATACTCCTTACCTATAAAATCAAGAAAAAACATTACCTACCATCATCAAAGAAAGCAAGCCTAAACCGAAACCAATCAGCTGTGATATTTTGAATTTTTCTTTAAACAAAATCCATCCTACCAAACCTGAAAGGAATATTGCGCCACCATTTACAATCGGGAAAAATATTGCAGCAGGAAGTGTGCCGGAAAGCATCAAATTTATAATATGCATTGTAACAGTAAATCCTCCTGTAATGCATGCAAGGCCGATTTGCTTAATTCCCCAATGAGAAAAGGATTCTTTGAGTGTATGTTTTTTATGTGTTTTAACAATAAGCTCTGCCATTATTAATATTGCTGATGTTAAGAAAGCAATACAAAGAAATGCATATTGCTCATTTGCAAATCCTGAATTTCTTTGAAGTTTCTGAGCTACACCGATAAGTCCGGCCAAAATAAAAATCAATATACAATAAATTACCCATTTAGGTGTAATTTTACCTCCGGAACCGCTTTTGGAAAGAACGAGATAAATTGCACAAATCATTATTGCAATACCGACCATCTGTATTACATTTATGTGGTCTTTTTCGGGCCACATTACAGCGCTGAAAACTGTGGGAATAAGCATTCCGCAACTTGAAATCAAAACAGTAAATGACATTGGACCAATTTGAAAGGCCGAAGTCTTAACAAGAAATGTTGCACTGTTAATAACACCAAAAATAATTCCGAGAATTATTGTATATGTAGATACGCTATTTAATGTTACTACACAAAAAGGAATTAAAACAACAGCGCTGCTTATTGATAAAAATAAATTAAAAATATAATTATCTGCCGGCCCAACAAGTTGTTTTTTTGCAAACTTGTTGTTAAAAGAGCTTGCTGCTACATTAACAAAAACGGAAACAAGCATTAAAACATAATCCATAGAAAAACATTACCACTTTTCGTTTAAAATAAATTATTGTACGTTTTTATTTACAAAACTCATAGATATTAGTATAACTCAAGTGTTTTGTCAAGCACTACCACTCGAAACTTCCACAACGTGTACTGTAACAGTAAATGTGTGAGAACCTAATTTAGCAGTAACAGTAGTTGTTCCCGCACTTCTTGCTGTTAATACGCCATTATTATTTACCCTTACAATATTTTTATCAGCTGATTCAAAAGTCATTTTATACTTTTCTGCCGGAATCATAGCAGGATAGTTTGGATGTTCATTATTTGCATCATTATACGCTTCGCCCCATGATTCATCTTCAAATATAATATATCCGCGAATCTGTTTTTTGTGATTTGCGCCAAATGCAATTCCTTTATATATTGTAATTTCGTCCTCAACCGGTTTAAATGAAATAATTTCAGGGTCCTTTTTGTTTATAGGAAAACCTGATTCCCTAATATACACTTTAAACTCTGCGGAACAACCTTTATATGTTACAGTTACAGTAGTTTTTCCGGGCTTTTTCGCCACAACGGTTAAGCCTTTAAATTCTATAATATCTTTATCGTAATTAGAAAAAACCACACCATCGGATGAAGTTATCGGATGCGTTTTAAGACAAGTATCATACCAATGCAAAGGAACATCTCTCTGAATTGTATCAATGTAAAACTCTATTACGTGAGGAAGCGTTCCTATGCCCACCGTCCATAATTCCGATTCTTTATACGGCTCTCTTGCATAATCTGTAATAAGTGTTCCTTTGCCACCTTTATCAGTGTCTTTTATATCACCTTCGTATGTTGAAAGCTTGATTTTTTGAAATCTTGTAGCCCATTTCCCCCAATAACCTGAGTCAGGTCCACCGGAAGAATAAGCATATCCGATAAAACAAATGTCATCATTCATTTGTATATGCCCGTCGGAGCGTTTGGAAATACCCATATTATGACAATATTGGGCGATACCGGTACGAATAACTGCTACTTTTTCAAATGATATACCATCATTTGACTCAAAAATTGCAATACCACTGCTTGGCGTAAATCTGTTATATGTGGAAAAAGCAAGAAATTTACCATAATCTTCTACATATACCACATCACAAGAATCCTGGTCCGCCTGCTTCTTATAAGCCATTCCTTGATATTTCATAGTGGCAGGCCAATTCTCATTTGTAGCATCGGCAGTGGAAACCATGGTGTAATTTCCGTCGGGACAAGTCCAGGTATAGTAGCAATAAAGCGTGCCGTCTAATTCCACAAAGCTAAGCTCACCTGCACCCCAAGCTGAATCATCTTCGTTATAATAAACAATCGGAGCGGGATCACCACCCCAACCGGAGCCATTCCACTTTTCAAAAGGCCCATCGGGATTTTTTGACCTGGCAACAAAACAGTTGTTGTTTATACCACCGTTAGTACTTACAATTGTTGACGTATATCCAATGTAATAATATCCGTCAAAGTATATAACGGCAGGATCACATACGGAATAATGGTCCATGGAATCAGGTGTGGGTTGCAACACAACTTTTTCTTTTGTCCAGGTTTTTCCACCGTCGTCGGAATGCTTGTACGTAAACCAGTCCCACTCTTCCAATGTGCCGGGTGTTGCGAACCAAGCATCAACACTTCCGTCAGGATAGTACATAATACTCGGTCCGTATCTGTATCCTAAAGATTTTTCTACAGGTACAAAAATGTTAAAACCCTCGTCTGCTGTCTCCATTGTAAAATGTAAATTTTCGTTAGGCTCCACCTTTGGGAGCTCATCGTTAAACTCTCTTACAGGTGTAGAGGTAGTATTGTTATTTAACAACTTTGCGCAAGAAACATTAAAAATAATAATGCACACAAAAAATATGCAAATTATAAAAGCCTTTAATGCATAATTAATTTTGGATTTTAACATTTTTGTCACCTATTTCTCAATTATTCAGGTTTTCTTTCAAGCTTAATGTCGTAATCACCTAAATGCTTAACTTTAAAGCCGTTTGCTTTATATTCTTCATAGTTAAATGCTTCAAGTTCATCAATAGCCAATTTATGGAATTCATAAAAGTTATGCCACCACTCGTAACCTGTGCCTAATTCTGCATTAAGATATGCTTCGGCAATATCAATAGCCATTGCCGGAGCAACATAAAAAGCACCCATAGCAAGAACATTTACGCCATTACCTGTTATTGCTCTTAAAGCTGCAGGAACACTCTCGACTACACCGGCATGTACATGAGGACATTTACTTGCTGCAATGTGTATACCCATGCCTGTACCGCAGAAAATCAAAGCGCGTTCAAATTCGCCTTCTGCAATTAAAGATCCGACACGAAGTCCGACACGATGGAACATCAAATCAGTATCATTGTCTTCTAATGAGCGAACGCCAACGTCTGTAATTTCCCAACCCTTACTTTTAAGATGAGCAACTACATGCTCCTTAAGGGGAAATCCTGCAAAATCAGCACCTACAAGTAATTGTTTGTTTTTAATAGTTTTCATAGTAAAACTTCCTTTCTATATTTATATTAATAAGTGTTACAAACTGCATATATTTCTCGTAAAAAATATCCGTTAGCTCCGCTTCGTTGATTCATCCACTGAACCATGGAGCCTCCGATTGTAGTTTCAAACCAATATTGGTAATATGCTCCTGATGTATATTCTGACCATCTTGCAAAGTTATATTGCATTTCAACTTCTATGACAGATCTTCTTTCATAAAGCAAGGAAATTAAGTGCTCAGGTTTCCATAGAACTGTAGCAAGTTTCTCGCAGAATGATACAAACTTTGTTCTGAAACCGTCGTCTTTTAAGCAGAAATTCAATAAACTTTGAATATATAACGGATCGGGATACGTTCCGGCATCTATATACGGAAGTCCGTTTGGATTATACAATTTATTGCGTTGACTCGATGTCAAACACGGCCATAAAAGATATCTTAAATTTTGAGCTTCAGCCTTTGTATAAAGCTCAGACGGCATACTGTAAGATGATGAAGCAATTGTATATCTTGCCATGCCAAGGTCAGCATCTCTTAACATAAATTTATATTTGCCGTTAGAATACTTCCAAACTCTAACATTATTGTGTGGCCAGTCAGTATTGCAAATAAAAATATTTATTGCACAATATTCAATAAAATTGTCCATGTCAATAATTTTAGAAGCTTGTTCATAAGTATATTTGCCTGCCTTAATATCTCTCAGAACCTTCAAAAATTTATCTAATTCACCGTTCGGTCCCTCATCTTGTTTATAATAAAACCATTTACCGTCGTAGCGCGTGCCTCTTTCAGTGTCAAGCTCAGAAGAAATTACTGTAATATTTTCTTTATCTTCTATACCATAAACATTAGCTATATAGTTTTCATTTTCATGCTCACGCATGTTTAATATACCATAATATTGACCATTAAGCATTACTATAACAGGTCTGTAAGCCATAACATCTAAATTGTTACATGAACTGTTAGCAATAAGAGCTGATAAACCATCTCTTATCATTGAAGTACGCTCATTCTGTGCTCCGGTATTTACAATTGAATCATTTCCTCCGTTTCGCAGAACAAAACTGTCGTATACTGCAAGCTCAGTACCGTCTGCTTTTTGTCTGCCTGGGAAAAGTGCATATTTAAACTTACCTGCTCCGTCATATTTTGTTTCGTTAAAATATGATGATTTTCTTGCAGTAATTCTAAATGATTTCTGCGATAAAGATCTGCTGCTTCCGCCAAAAATTCTGATTCCCGCATCTTGAGAGAGAACCATATTTCCCTTTTCAAACATTTCTACATGTATTGGGCGCTCCCATTCAGAACCTCTTTGGCTGTAATTTGGAATTATACCTGTTTGATAATCATACAAATTACTGTCATTTGTAACCAAAGATATAACAGGTAGAGTGACATTTTCACTTCTATGAGATTGAATATATGTTGCGGTTTCTATTTTGCCGATTAACTTGCCATTTTTATCAAAAACTGCTGCACGCAAAATCGATGTTGTAAAATCAGAAACAGGATCATATGAATTTTCATTTAAAGGCAATGTGATTTGATTTGTATATGTTTTTGAATTAAAAGTGGGTTCTTCTTGTGAATAAGAGAGCTTAATTGAATATTTTGATATGCCGTTATTTTTTAAAACTGCAATATCCTTTGCAGAAAGTGAAACGGATACAGACGGCTTGCCATAATAAAAGCCACCTTTTAATGAAAAAACAGGTTTAACATCTTCTAAAGTACCTACAACAGGTGTCATAGTAGGTGTGGGAGTACTAACGGTAGTTTGTTGCGTTTTTGTAGGATCTGTTGTCGTAATTTCCGTATTTAAAGGCGATGTAACATTATCTGCAGTTGATGTAGACGTAGAATCTCCGGTTGGCACACCTGTAGGTGTTGGTGCATTAAATGTTGAATTAGCGCTAAAAACGGACGTTGGCATCTCCGTATTTTCAACGTGAGATGCCTTGTTTTCACATCCGCATAAAAATAAAACAACAAGAACAAGAAAAATAAAAAAATATTTAAAGTTAAAATTTTTCATTTTTACTCCTTAATTTCATTGAAAAAGCTTTTAAGAAACTCATATCCTTTGTGATAACGATTGAATTTTTTATTATAAAATTCAAGTGCATCTGCATTAGGCTTAAGAACCTTTGTATAGTGAACCATTTTTTCGCACGCATCAGTATAACTTTTAAAATAACCGTAGCTCGTTGCAGCCAAAATTGCCGCTCCTATACAACAAGTGTCTTTCTCTGCAGGTATATGAAGTTCACAACCGGTGACATCACATGTTATTTGGCTCCACAAATCACTTTTTGCAGCTCCTCCTACCATTTTAAGCTTTTTAATATCAGCACCGTTAGCCGCAAATTCTATTAATGTTTCGCGAGTTTCAAAAGCAACGCCCTCCATTAAAGCTCTTGCTAAATCATATTTGTTGTGCATAAGCTCTAAGCCCATACAACAAGCTTTTACATCCGGTACGTGATGAGGAAAACCTGAACCTGCAAAATAAGGATAAAACATAATGTTTTCTGCAGACTCCATACATTCCGCTGCTCCGCTGTCAAGAATATCAAAATCAACACCCGTAACGCCTTTGTAGAATTTAAGAGCAGAACCTGCACTGTTTAAAGAAGCGATATTTCCGTACAAACCTTTAACAGGATGAACACCGGGCGCAATGTGCGATTTAGTAAATAAAGGCTTTTCTGAAATGCCTAAAATAACCCAAGTTGTTCCTGTAGACAATAGCATATCTCCGGGATTTACTGCGCCTGAACCTAATGACGCACAATATTGGTCGTGAGCACCGTTATATACCTTAACAGTTGACGGAATATTAAGTTCTTTTGCTGCTTCAGCAGTTAATGTGCCAACCAAAGCACCTGTGGGGAGGCATTCAGGCAATCTGTCTCTTGTAAGTCCTGCGGCCTCAAGGAGCATATCATCCCAGTCGCATGTAGATACATTTATAAGTTGCCTCATAGCCGCATTTGAAGGATCTGTTACATTTCTGCCTGTCAGCTTATAATTTACATATTCAACAGTTGAAACAAAATATGCCGCATTATTAAATATATCAGGCTCATTTTGTGCCATCCATTGCATTTTCGGAGGATCAAAACTCGGATCACATCGCCAACCGGAAGTGTTGTAAATTTTTTCGCCGTATTTTTCGCGAATATCGGCATTTTCCTTTACAGCTCTGGCGTCCATCCATGTATAAGCAAGGCTTAATGGTTTAAAGTTTTCATCAACCGGTAAAGTAGTTCCGCCTTGTGTAGAAAGTGACATTGCCACAATATTATCTTTATCCGTAATGTTTTTTACAGCTTCATTTACTGAATAAACTACTGCGCTCCACCAATCTTCCGCATCCTGTTCTACTTTGCCGCCCTTGCCTGCTTTTAATTCATATTCTTTATAACCTTTGCCGCAAAGCTTGCCATTTTCATCTACAATTATTGTTTTTGTGCCGGTTGTACCCACATCTGTTCCGATAAAATACATTTTGTCCTCCGAAATTGCAAAAATTAATTAAATTTTATAAACTTTCATATTAAGAAGTTTACCGAAGTGCATCATCTGTTCTGCAGTTACATCATAAACGAGCATGCTGTGATGTGTTGCACCATATTCACTTAATTTTCTTAAGAAATCTTTTACAGGAATTGATGGCTTCATCCAACCTCTGACTGTTCTCTTGTATTGATCGTAATCGTCAACATCAAGCATTTCTACTTCTGAAGCAACAAGACAGAATCCTTCTGTATCACGGAAAATATTTAAATATGTTGCATTGCCTGCTTTATATCTGGAGTATCCTGCCATAGGGAGAACAGAATCAACGTAATTGGAACCTCTGAGACGTACCTCAGGTCTGTATGCAGCAACGCGGTAATTCATTTCACCCATGTGGCTGAGGAA
>JAFZEI010000021.1 GCA_017560765.1 Clostridia bacterium
TTAGTTTGCCATACTGCATGTAAATTTTTTCAAATTTACTGTAGCCCTCAACATCATTATCATCAAAAACAAACAGCGAGCCCGCAACATATATAATCAAGCAATTCCCTCCCATTAAGTCCTGCCTATATATTACAACCTTAACAAAAGCAAAAATATTACAAACAATAAAATTATTTTACATAATATAATCCATTTCTATTCCTCTGTGAGAAAGAATAACAAAAGTACATTTTTTTAACTTGTCATTTGTTAGTTTTTTTTGCCATAATTATGGCAAAATTATGGAGCAAATAACAATTCCCAATAGAGCAGAAATCAAAATAACTTGTATTGCCGACAATTTCTTTTTGAATACAATTTTAAACAAAAAATAAATTGCTGCAACGCATACCAAGGCAATCAATGATGGCAAATCAGGTTTTATCGACTTAAAACCTGTAAGTCCTATATTCTTTAGCAAAAGTGTTGTTCCCGTTGCCAAAATCAAGGCCACAACAGCAGGCTTAACACCACGTATAAAACCTTTAAAAAACTTATTCTCTGTAAAGTTTTTCAATATTGAGGCAATTAAAAGTATTATCAAAAAAGATGGTAAAACCACACCCAAAGTAGCGCAAAAGCTTCCGAATATTCCGCCCTGCACAGAGCCTACATACGTTGCCATATTTATGGCAATAGGCCCCGGTGTAGATTCGCATACTCCTATGAGGTTGTAGAACTCCGTTTCCGTCAACCAGCCGTAATTAACAACCACATCCTCAACCAAAGGAATCATGGCAAAGCCGCCTCCGAAAGTAAACAACCCAATTTTAAAGAACTCAAAAAACAATCTCAGAAAAATCATTGCTTACCTTCTTTCTTTTTATCCACTTTGCCTATGCCGATAATTGAGTAAACAATTATTCCTGTTATTCCGCTTATAATAATGTAAAAAACAGAACTAAACGATATAGAAAGCAAATCTAAAATTATCATTGCCGCAAAGACAATAACAAATGTAATAATCGGCAACGGCTTTTTTTCTATCTTTTTCGCCATATCAACTCCTGCCTTAAGAATTAAAAAAGCAACAGCACTTTTAATTCCCACAAAGGCATAGCTGACATATTTATTATTCATAAATTCTTCCAAGAACAAAGAA
The DNA here is from genome assembly GCA_017560765.1 of Clostridia bacterium. GTDB lineage: Bacteria > Bacillota > Clostridia > UBA1212 > UBA1255 > Egerieisoma. The sequence continues at coordinate 1,145 of JAFZEI010000021.1, forward strand.
ATAATAAATATAATGATAAATGACGGTAACACCACGCCTAAAGTAGCCATGGCGCTTCCCAATGCTTTCCCTTTTTTGTAGCCTACATAAGTGGCCATATTTATAGCAATAGGCCCCGGTGTTGCCTCAGCAATAGCGATTATTTCCGTAAGCTCATCCTCCGTAAGCCATCCTTCTTTTGCAACAATGTACTCTTTTATCTGAGCAATCATTGCGTAACCACCGCCAAAAGTAAAAAGGCCAATTTTAAAAAAAGTCAGAAAAAGCTTTAAAATCATAATTTAAACATCTCCGTTGATAAATATCTGTCGCCTGTATCCGGTAGTAAAACAACTATGTTTTTATTCGAATTTTCAGGTCGTTTCGCCACCTCTATTGCCGCCCAAAGCGCCGCACCTGAGGAAATACCCACAAGAATTCCCTCTTTCTTGCCTACAATGCGACCTACCTCAAAAGCGTCTTCATCCTCCACGGTAATTATTTCGTCGAGAATTTCTGTATTTAACACCTTAGGAATAAAACCTGCACCTATCCCCTGTATTTTGTGCAATCCGGCCTTTCCTTCAGAAAGGTACGGTGAGCCCGCCGGCTCCACTGCTATAATTTTAACCGTCGGCTTTTTACTTTTGAGATACTCTCCTACTCCCGTAATCGTTCCGCCTGTGCCAACTCCGGCTACGAAAAAGTCAACGCAGCCATCAGTATCGCTGTAGATTTCCGGACCTGTTGTTTCAAAATGTGCCTTAGCATTTGCCGGATTATCAAATTGCCCCGGTATAAAACTCCCCGGAATTTCTTTTGCCAGCATCTGAGCTTTTTCGATTGCTCCTTTCATACCCTTTGCACCTTCTGTAAGCACAAGTTCAGCACCATAAGCCGTCATTAAAATTCGTCTTTCTGCAGACATGCTATCGGGCATAACTATAATAACTCGGTATCCTTTTGCTCCTGCCATTGCTGCAAGTCCTATTCCCGTATTACCGCTGGTAGGCTCAATTATTACTGAATTCTTATTAATAACACCTCGTTCTTCTGCATCTTCAAGCATTTTAAGTGCTATTCTATCCTTTGCCGAACCGGCAGGATTAAGGTATTCTAATTTTGCAAAAAGCTTCGCTTCTAAATTGTATTCTTTTTCTAATTTTGTCAGCTCCAAAAGGGGCGTTCTGCCTACAAGCTGCTCTACAGATGTATAAATATTAGACACTTTTATTCCTCTTTCTCTCTGTTTTTTTTGTTTTTTTCCAGTTCGGCACCATATTTTAAAATTAATGATACAAAAACAAGTACCAAACCAAACAGTATGCCTATGTAGCTGCTTTCAGTAAAAAAAGAAGGAAATTCTCTATCGCATATAACATAAATAATTGTAATAATAGACGCCGTAATAACCGGGTGCACTATTATATGTACTCCTATTTCTCGCAATTCTTTAGCACCTTCTGTTGTATATGGAGTACCATCATGAAGCTCATGACGCAAATACCTAAAAACAAACAAAAGCAGTATTCCGTTTGCCACAAAATGAACTACATGTTCCAAAGCATGTGTAACAAGCTCCATATCTATTGCCTCTGAACCGTGAGTCAACAATTCTATGCCAACAAGAATAAGCTCATATACTGCTCCGCCAAAAAATATACTAATTGCAATTACCACCAGCACTCTTGCAATTCTGACAATTTTTTGAATTATATTAAGAATTTTCATATAAAATCGCCTCTGTTCACCAAACTGAATCTTCCCCAAAACACTCTACTATTATATTAAAAAAATTTTCCCATGTAAAGCTGTACTATAATTGTAACAGAATCTCCATATTACAATTTTAACAGAATCTCCATATTACAAATTTTAATATAATCTCGAATATTTTTTATTAATATAATATCAAATTTACAATTCACTTTATCAGTCAACCTTATAATCCTATAATCCTATAATCCTATAATCCTATAACCTTATAACCTTATATCTCCATCTTCCTCAATTCTTAATTCAATCCTTCTCTCATACCATTTTTACTTTTTAATGATGTTTAAAGTAAAAATATCTTTTATTATAAAAATATAAGAATATAAAAATACAAAAATATTAAATTAGAATTTTTAATTTCTCCTGTTTTTTCTCACCCCATAAATCTTTTTACTTTTCAACATATCATTAAGTAAAAATTCTTCAAAAATGAATATACACAATACCTCTCTATTTTATTTTTTAAATTAAAATTTATGTATTTTATATTTTAAAACTGATTAAAATCCAAAAAAGAACATCACAATAAAAACAGAACCTCACAATTCAAAATTCTGCTTTACCTATCATTCAATATTTTATTTATCCAATTAAATTCTCATCCTTTAATCGATGTTTCCGTCATCTTCTTTTCCCGAAGCCGCCGCTTTTTGGGCTAATATTCTATCATGTTTCGTTCTATTGTAACCGGCAACAATTTTATCAGGTGCACCTCTCGCTATTATTTGTTGCAAAATTTTTGTAACAACCGGAGTGCTGAATCCCATTGTTACATCAATAAATATCAACTGTCCTCCTAAAAAAATATTCATTGCCTCGTATTTCTTTATTTTTTCTGCCTGAGCCGCTCTATAATCATCCTTTTCCATCATCCCCAAAAGCTCAACAAAA
>JAFZEI010000022.1 GCA_017560765.1 Clostridia bacterium
GGCTACACACCCAATGATATAGAGCTTGTTCAATTCCCCACTGTTAAAGATGACACCGATATGATGCTCGCACTAAACGAAGGCAAAAAGCGAGGATTCCGTAATTTTATAATTTACGGCGGAATCGGCGGCAAGCCGGAGTTTACTTTAGCAAATTTTCAAATTTTATCCAATATTGTTAATAGCGGTTGTAATTGTTATTTTGTCGGCTCGGGCAGTTTAATAACTGCAATAAAAAACTCCTCAGTGAAATTTGACGGGAATTTCCGTGGGCGCATTTCTGTCTTTGCTTGCGGCGAAGAAGCTCGCGGCGTATCTTTGTCCGGTTTAAAATACACATTATCAGACGGAATTCTCTGCCACCACATCCCCCTTGGTGTCAGCAACGAATTTATAGGTTGCGACGGCAGTATTTCCGTTGCGGACGGAATGCTCTACGTAATTTATGACGACTGCAATCCTTTTTTGGAAAAAACAGCAAAATGAGGTATGTTATCAAAACTTTTTGAGCATAATACTCTCTGTTTAATTATTGACTTTTAGTTAATTCAGAAATATAATTTTAAAAAATATATTATAAGGAGTGTTACAATTATGGAATTAAAAGGTTCTAAGACAGAACAAAATCTTGCAACTGCTTTTGCAGGTGAGTCACAAGCAAGAAACAAATATACGTATTTTGCTTCAAAAGCAAAAAAAGATGGTTATGAGCAAATAGCCGAAATTTTTACAGAAACTGCAAATAACGAAAAAGAACACGCAAAAATGTGGTATAAAATACTTGCAGGCGGCATTGGCACAACAGAAGAAAATCTTCTTTCCGCTGCAGAGGGCGAAAACTATGAGTGGACAGAAATGTACTCTCAGTTTGCTAAAGAAGCTCGCGAAGAAGGTTTCAACGACATTGCTTTCCAATTTGAGGCTGTTGCTGCTATCGAAAAAGCTCACGAAGAGCGTTATCGCAAGCTCCTTGCTAATGTTAAGGAAGGTCTTGTTTTCTCTCGCAACGGAGATATGATTTGGGAATGTGGCAATTGCGGTCATATTCACTTCGGTAAAAAGGCTCCTCAAATCTGCCCTGTTTGCAAACATCCTCAAGGCTACTTTAAGATTAAAGCTCAGAATTATTAATTACCCCTGTTAAATCAAAAGGCGGTATAAAGCTTTCAGAAGCTGCACTCCCGTCTTGTATAAAAGCATTTTCAATTCCCAGCCGCTCTGCGTAATCTACCAGGCGGCTGTATTCATTCTTGCTGACAGGGCTCAAAAGTTTTTCATCAAATCCCATTGTATTTTTTTGAGAAAAAAGATTCTTCATGGGAGTATATTGGCTCATAATACTTATATATATGTTGTTGCCGTATTTTGTATATAGTCTCTTTAGGATATTTTTCGCTTCTATAAGCTTGCCCGGCAACATAAGATGCCTGACAATGACACCGCTTTTCATAATTTGAACCGGTGATGACACACCCTCTGTTGTTTCTGCTGTTACTTCTTCAAAACCAAGAGGCGCAATTTCTACCATTTTTTCCAACGAAGCATCTGCATATTCCACATAATTATTTGCTGCCGAATACTTAGCGGCATCGGTATTATTTGCGTATTTGTAGTCTGTCAGGAAAATATCCACATATCCGCGCAGTTTCTCTATGACGGAAGGCATTTCGTAGCCGCCTGTATTGTATACAATCGGCAAATGCAAGCCACGCGACTTAGCAATATCCAAAGCAGCTATTATATGATTTACATAATGAGTCGGTGTCACAAGATTAATATTGTGCGCTCCTTGAGCTTGCATTTCCAGCATTATTTCCGCAAGTCTCACCGTACTGACTTCCGCTCCGGAAATCCCACGGCTTATTTCTATATTTTGGCAATATACGCACTTTAATGAGCAGTGAGAAAAAAACACGGCACCCGACCCACGGGTGCCTGAAATGCACGGCTCTTCCCAAAAGTGAAGAGCCGCACGAGATATTTTTATTGAATTGTCCGTAGCTCCGCAGAAACCTACTTCCCCTATTGCTCGGTTTACTTTACACTGTCTCGGACACAAATCACACATCAAAGGCATTGAAAAAATACACGCTCCATGTTCCCGCTCATAATATCTTTAACAAGTTCCTCAGAATAATTTAATCTTAACAATTCTTCGCAAAGTTTACCCAAATCACCGGCACCATCAAAACCTTTTGGTGGGTAGTCTATTCCGTCGTAGTCAGTACCTATTCCTACGTTTTTTTCACCGCCTAAAGCCATAAAATGCTCAATGTGTCTTACAAGATCGGATACGTCAACCTCCAGCTTTTCGCTGCTTATAAAGCTGTGATAGAAATTTATACCGGTCACGCCGCCCTTCTTTACAAGTTCTTTAAACATATCATCTGTAAGGTTTCTTGAGTGACCGCATAAGGCTCTGGCGTTAGAGTGAGAAGCAATAAATGGTTTATCAGATACTTCAAGCAAATCATAAAAGCCCTTGTCTGACAAATGGGATACGTCAATAACCATGCCAAGACGATTCATTTCTTTTACAACTGATTTACCGAAATTTGTCAAACCGCCCTTGTAGCCGCTTTCTCCGTTAAGACATTCCGCGCTGTTGCAATTTGTGTCGCTGATAACGTAAGGATTATTCCATGTAAGAGTAATAAGGCGAACGCCTTGCTTGTAGAGCTTTTCTACTTTTGTAATATCTGTACCTACAGCCTCGCCGCCTTCAATGCCAAGAATGACATTTATTCCCTTTTTTGAATTTTGAATATCTTCTTTTGTTTTTATATGAGTAACAGATGGATTTTTTGCCAGTTCTTCATAAAAACGATTTATGTACTTTTGAACCTTTTCATCCATGTGTTCTTTATCTCTGGCTATATCTACCCAAATTGCCATAACCTGGGTAAAATAGTCATATTTCTCAATTTGCTTAAAATTAAAACATCTGGGCGCATCATAAAGATTGTCATTATCTCCCAAAGTTGTCAACGTATCGCAATGTGCGTCAAAAATTCCGTAACGCATATAAAATTCTCCTTTTCTATTTAAATAACACTAAAAAGCATATCGCCGTAGTTGGGGTACGGGTAGTATTCCGAAGGCATAATTTCCTCCATACCGTCAGCAATTTGGCGCAATTCTGCCATATCCTTTATAATTACGTCTCTTAAGTAGCAAGCTTTTTGAAGCGGAACATTTTTTTCTTTTATCGCTGAAATATCACTTTCCAACTTGCCTGTCATTTTATAAAATGCTCCTGCCGAATTAGTCATTTTTGTTAAAATTTCTTCTTCGGCACTTCTGTCAGCCTCCGGCAAGGCAATTTTTAACGAAGCAACCGTTTCACTTATAAATTTAATATATTTCATCACCGCAGGCATAATATCTTTTTTTGCCATTTCAAGCATTGTATTTGCCTCAATGTGAACAACTTTGCAATAAGTTTCCAATAAAATTTCATATCTTGAGTGAAGTTCTGCCTTTGTAAAAATATGATGTTTTGCAAAAAGCTCCACATTCTTTTCTTTTATAAAATGAGGAAGCGCATCAGGCGTTGTCGGTAAGTTTAACAAGCCACGTTTTTGTGCCTCATCAAGCCACTCATCTGTATATCCGTTACCGTTAAAAATAATACGCTTATGGTTCTTTATTGTATCTCGAATAAGTAAATTGAGTTCTGCGTTGAAATCCTCTGCAGCCTCTAACTTATCTGCAAATTCCATAAGTACATCTGCCGTAATAGTATTTAAAATCATATTAGGACAAGAAATTGACATGTTTGAGCCCGGCATTCTGAATTCAAACTTATTTCCTGTAAAGGCAAATGGTGACGTTCTGTTGCGGTCAGTGTTATCTCTTGGGAATTTAGGCAATGTATGTACGCCGATTTCCATATCAACCTTTTCTTTGCCCTGATAAGCACTGCCCTTTTCTATGGCTTCAAGTATCTCTGTCAGCTCAGTTCCCAAGAACATGGAAATAACAGCCGGAGGTGCTTCTGATGCACCCAAGCGGTTGTCGTTACCTGCCGAAGATGCAGAAATTCTTAACAAATCCTGATGTTCATCCACTGCCTTTATTACGGCGCAAAGGAAAAGCAAAAATTGCGCATTTTCGTGCGGAGAAGAGCCCGGTTCTAACAAATTAATTCCTGTGTCGGTGCTAAGCGACCAGTTATTGTGCTTACCGCTGCCGCTTACACTTTCAAAAGGTTTTTCATGAAGCAGGCAGGCCATATTGCAGCGCTCAGCAACCTTTTTCATAACGTCCATAATAAGCTGGTTATGGTCTGTTGCTAAGTTTGTATTACAATATATTGGCGCCAGCTCATGCTGTGCGGGAGCTGCCTCGTTATGCTCTGTTTTTGACATTATGCCAAGCTTCCAGAGTTCTTCATTAAGCTCTTTCATATACTGTTTTACGCGAGTTTTAAGGGAGCCAAAATAATGGTCGTCCAACTCTTGCGTTTTGGGAGGTTTCGTGCCGAAAAGAGTTCTGCCTGTGTACAGCAAATCTTTCCTTTTGAGGAAAACATCTCTGTCTACCAAAAAATACTCCTGTTCTGCTCCTACCGTTGTGGTGACATGACGTACCTGTGTATTCCCGAAAAGTTTAAGTATTCTGAGAGCTTGATAATTTACTGCCTCCATCGAACGTAAAAGAGGTGTCTTTTTATCTAGTGCCTCGCCTCCATACGAACAAAATACAGTGGGAATGCATAGTGTACCCTCTTTGATAAATGCGTATGATGTGGGATCCCAAGCAGTATAACCTCTGGCTTCAAAAGTTGCTCTAAGTCCTCCTGACGGAAAGCTGGAGGCGTCCGGTTCTCCCTTTTCCAACTCTTTGCCGGAAAATTCCATAATTACATTACCGTCTGCTGTGGGAGATATAAAGCTGTCATGTTTTTCCGCTGTAATTCCTGTCATGGGCTGAAACCAATGCGTATAATGCGTTGCGCCTTTTTCGATTGCCCAATCTTTCATGGCATTAGCTACAACTCCTGCTACCTCAGGTTTTAGTGTTTTGCCCTCTGCCATTGTTTTTCTTAATGCTTTGTATGTTTCTTTAGGAAGTCTTTCTCGCATTACGCGGTCATTAAAAACCATACTTCCGAAAATTTCTGATATACTGCTCAATTTATTCATACTCCTCTTTTAGAAATTGAAAGCTTCTCTCAAATCTTTTACTTCTTCGTCTGTAATTGCAACAATGTCACCCAATGCTTTTGATGAAACTATTGCTTTTGCACTGTATTCCATAACCTCAAGCTTATCAAATGCGTTAATGAGGCTTGAGCCTGTTACGATTACACAGTCATTTTCTGCTATGAGAATCGGTGTCATAGAGTCAAACATATCTGCCACCATATCCGGTTGCATAAAGCTGGCACCGAACGGAATTTTCTTTACATCCCTCAACATAATGTACGACTCCGGAATCGTTCTGGAATCAAACTCACAATCAGTTACCGCAAATGTCATTACATACGGAGCATGTGCTATAATTATTGATTTTATCTCCGGGTGCTTGTCATATATTTTCTTATGCAATATTGCAGATCGGGATGGCATTTTACCTGCTTCTTTCCACTCTCCTACAATTCTTACAATATCTGACTCCTCCATATACTTTCTGTCTTTGTGATAAGGAGTTATCAAAAAAGAGCCATCTGAGAGCTTTTGAGAAAATGTTCCTTGTGTACTGGTGAAAAGTTGTTGATCATACGCTCTTCTTATGAGTGTGCACATTTCTCTTCTTGCTTCTCTTTCTTCACTGCTGATAGACTTATTAACAAATTCGTCCATCTCAACATTCTGTTTTTCTTTTGATATCTTGATATATTTATCGTTAAGCGGTCTTATTTTACCGAGTTTAGCCGCTTCTATTTGAAGTCTTGCGCAGTAGTCCAATGTTTCAAATGCCATAAAAGCTTTAAACAAATCAGTCGCTCCTACAAAAACTCCATGATTTTCTAACATTACTACATTGTTGCCCTTTTCAAATTCATTTGTGACTTTAATACTAAGTCCCGTGCTTCCCGGCACATCATAAATGGCCATAGAAACATTGCCGCATATTTCAACGAAATTCGGAATCAATCTTGTCTCCGGTATCTGTCTTACTATGCTAAAGGCAACTAATGCAGGCGGATGTGCATGCAAAATAGCTTTTATATCTTGTCTTGATTTATAAATTCTTGCATGTACGGGAAATTCGCTCGATGGTTTATGAATTCCGATTACTGTGCCGTCCGGTTTTACCTGTATAATGTCTTTTCTGCTGAGTGATCCTTTATCCACAGATCCCGGTGTGATCCAAATATCACCATTATCATCTAATATGGACAAATTGCCTCCGGAAGTTGTTGTCATACCATACTGATAAATTCTCTCCATCAGCATTACTAATTGGTCTGCAGGATGTAATAAATCAAAATTCATATAAGCACCTCAATTAATTGTTACTTGTTTTATATCAAAAGCCACTGCTCCGATATTAACTTTAATTCTACCAAATTTCTCCTTCGATTACAACTTATAATTATCAATTGTTGCTCCGCCCACCTACCTCGCGGTGATAATGCTTTTTCGTCCTTTTTAAGGGCTTTTGGGACTAAAAAGTGCTGCTCCACTCACTGAACTCGCGGCGGTAGTGATTTTTCGTCCTTTTCAAGCGCTTTTGGGACGAAAAAGTGCTGCTCCACCCACTAAAATCGCGGTGATAATGCTTTTTCGTCCTTTTCAGAGGCTTTGGGGACGAAAAAGTGTTGCTCCACCCACTGAACTCGCGGCGATAATGCTTTTTCGTTCTTTCCAAGCGCTTTGGGGACGAAAAAATTTTCCGCTGTATTATTTCCCGGGAAATTACTCTTTTTTCAAATGGATTGTATAATAATCAAGCTATTGTTTCTTACAGTATTACTTTTGTGGGAGAGGATTAAATGAAATTCAATTTTATAGGTTTAAAAATCAAAGACAAGA
>JAFZEI010000023.1 GCA_017560765.1 Clostridia bacterium
AAGTCTGTTATTAATTGTGCTTCTTCCATGAGAATATCTGCAAGTGTCTTATCAACAGTAACGCGATCGTCTTTTTCTTTGCAGCTAAATGAAGAAAAGAGCATTATTGTTATAAGCACAAACAAAATTGCTGATTTGAAATGTTTTTTCATTAAACTCATCTCCTATTATAAATTATAATAAAAATATCATATAAACTTTATGATGTAAAGTAGTTAATTAAGTCTTTTATCAAGCTCTGTTACAGCCTTATACATCATTTTTGTATTTAACTTAAAATGTTCAACAGTAATAAATTCTTCAGCACCGTGAATTCTGTTGTCTATGCCCTGAAGCTCAGGACCGAAAGCAACAGCGCCGGATATTCCGTGGGCATACGTACCGCCGCCGACGGCCATAGCCTCGGCGCGTGTTCCCGTGACACTTTCATAAACATCAAGCAATGTTTTCACAAGTATTGAATCAGCGTCAGTGTGGTGTGGATTGCTTGCGGAATAATCAATTAATTCAAATCCATATTCAGCAAAACCTTTTTCAAGCTTTTCTTTTAGAATGTCTTTTGTTAGGCAGACCGGATATCTGATATCAAATGTTCCTTTAAATTTTTCTCCGTCAAAAGAAAGCAAATCAAAAGCATACGTTAATTTACCTGAAATTTCATCTTCTGTATTAATATTAAGAGCCTGACCGTATATATCACCGTGAGGACAAACATTACAAACAGACTCCCACTGCTTATCGATTTTTGACATCAATTCGCATAAGGCTGTTACGGAATTTTCACCTGTAGCCGGTAATGAAGCGTGTGCACTTTTACCGATTGCACAAATGGTAATGATATTGTTGTCTTTTGATTGAAATGTGAATTTTACATCTGCTTTACATTTTGCAGCAAAAGCTTCAAGTTCTGTTATTGAGTAGCCGCAAACATCTGCATAAGCTCTGTCGGGTACCGCGTTTATAACAGTGCCGCCGCTTGCGTTAATTATATATTTGCGTTGTGTTTTGTTAAAAATTTTCATAAATGTTCCTGTAGCTCTTCCTTTTTCTGTGTTTATTACAGGGTAATTGGCATCAGGAGTGAAAACGTATTCCGGTAATTTTTCTCTTGATAAATAATATGAAAGGTCTGATGAGCCTTTTTCTTCATCACTGCCAACAATTAATCTGATGTTATTTTTTAATTTATGATTGTTTTTAATATACATCATTGCGTAAAGTACGGAAATCACAGGGCCTTTATTATCTATAACGCCTCTTCCGTAAATAGTTTCTTCTTCTAATGTGGCACGGAAAGGCGGATGAACCCAACCGTTTCCGGCCGGTACAACATCGGCGTGCGCAAGTATTCCGACGGACGGAAAGGGAGAATCATATAAATCAATGACTGCAACACGGTTGTGATAGATTGAAGCATGTAATCCAAGTTCACTCGCTATGGCTGCAACTTCTTCTAAAGCTTTTAATGCTTCTTGACCAAACGGTGCATCATTGACTGCCTCTGTGCCAACGCTGGGAATGCTTACTAATCTATCAAGAGAGTTAATCATGTTGTTAATTTCATTATTTAAAAATGTATCAAAGCTCATTAAATTACCTCGCTTTATCGTTTTTGATATTATATATTTAATTTTGAAACATTACAATTGATTTTGCACCATTGGGTATAAAAGAATTTCTGTAGTTTTGTTGACATTCAGTTTTATATTATTGTAAAATATAATTTGGTTATATTATATTCATTAGCCGGAGGATATTATTTTGTATTTAAAAAGATTGGAAATGCAAGGCTTTAAGTCCTTTGTAGATAAAACTATATTAGATTTTAATAAAGGAATAACTGCTGTTGTTGGTCCTAACGGAAGCGGCAAAAGTAATATTTCCGATGCTGTTAAGTGGGTTTTGGGAGAACAAAGTCCTAAGACTTTAAGAGGCAGCAGAATGGAAGATGTTATTTTTGCAGGTACTGAGAGCAGAAAGCCTGTTGGTATGGCAGAAGTATCGCTTATAATGGACAACGAAGACCGTGTGCTTAATATAGACTTTAGTGAAGTAAAAATAACAAGGCGACTGTATCGTTCAGGTGACAGCGAATACCTTATAAATAATGCTCAATGCAGAATGAAGGATATTCATTTGCTTTTTGCAGATACAGGTATAGGTAAAGACGGTTATTCTCTTATAGGACAAGGTCGTGTTGACGAAATCCTCAACAGTAAGTCTGATGAGAGACGTAATATTTTCGAAGATGCTTCCGGTATAATGAAGTACAGAATGAGAAAGGCAGAAAGTGAGAGAAAATTAAATCTTACAGAGCAAAATCTTTTAAGAGTTAATGATATTGTAAATGAGCTTTCTCATCAAATTAAGCCTCTTGAAAAGCAAGCGGAAACTGCAAAAAAATATCTTGACTACAAGTATGCACTTCGTGACATTGAAGTAAATGTTCTCGTTGACGGTATTGATTTTGCAGAAGAGAGATTAGAGAAAATCTTAAAGGATATAGAAATATTGTCTGCAGACAAACAAGGCGCAGAAGCTTTACTTGAGGATATCAGAAAAGACAATGCCGATAAAACAGAAAAGGCCAAAATTCTGTCCGATATGCTTCAAGCTACAAGAGAAAAGATTTATTCCGACGAGAAAAAAATCGAGAAATTAAAGAGTGAAATAGAAATTAACAAAGAAAAAATCAAAGCGGCTGAGGATAACAAACGTCGTTTGCTTCTTGAGAAAGAACAACAAAAGCAAAAAAGCGGTGTGTTTGATATAAGAATTGCTGAGATGAAACAAGAGCTTGCTGTTTTGCAAAAAACATTAGAAGAACATCTTAAAGAATCAGATAAAATTCAAAATACATATAATGAACTTCAAAAGCAGACGGAGGCTATTAAACAAGAAGTTGTATTGGCTTCTGAGGGTATTCTCAATGTTAAATTAAGTCAAGGTAAAGCTCAAAGCGCTATCGAATCATACAACAAACAAATTGAACTTATTACTGACAGAAAATTAAGCATAGATCAAGAATTGGCTGTTTTAGAATCAAACTCAGAAATTGCATCCGGCGAAATTGATGCAGCAGAAAAGGAGCGTTCTTTAACAGAAGCAAAATTTGAAGATACAAAGCAGATTTATAAAAATAAATCAGAAGCACTTGAGACAGCAAAACAAAATGAAGCAAAAGCAGTAGAAAAGTGTGCCAAAATTTCCGCAGCTCTGCAGAGTGATTCAGCCCGTTTAAAGGCTATTAAAGAAATGGAAGATGATTATGAAGGATATGCTTTCAGTGTAAAAAAAGTATTGTCCCTTTGTAAATCCAATCCTGATTTCGGCAAAGGTATTTGCGGTGCTGTAGCTCAAATTATTCGCGTTTCGGCAGAATATGAAACAGCCATTGAGGTTGCTCTTGCTCAAGCATATCAAAATATAGTAACAGAAACAGAAGAAGATGCAAAAAAAGCAATTGAATACTTAAAGAAAGGCAGATACGGTCGTGCTACATTTTTACCGTTAACTGCTGTCAACGGTAGACGTTTTGAGTCGGAAACTGTTAAAATTCTTGAAGAATCTGTTGGTTATTTGGGTATTGCTTCTGACCTTGTGGATTTTGACAGTAAATATCAAAAGGCAGTAGACGGTCTTTTGGGAAGAGTTGCAGTTTTTAATAATCTTGATAATGCTTTAAAGTGTGCAAGCCGCAACAGGTATGCTTTTATGTGTGTAACATTGGAAGGAGATATATTAAGAACATCCGGTGCTATTACAGGCGGTAGTGCGGAAAAGGGAAAATCTTCTGCAGGTACACTTTCAAGAACGAGAGAAATTCCTGCACTTGAGAAATCTGTTACATTAAATCAAAAGCTTTTAAATGAAACAAATGAAAGCGTAGCAAACTATAGAAGCGAAGTAAAAAGCCTTGAGCTTGAAAGAGAAAAACTTTCAGGTGAGGTTCGTTCGTTGGAGGTTAGTCTTTCTCAATGGACGGCGAAATGTACTGCAATGCGTGAAAAGCAAGCGGGAGAAACTGCAAGACGCGGTAAGCTTGTTGAGGAATTAAAAGTACAAGTGCATAGTATGCTTGATGCAAGGAAAGCTATAGAAGAAGCGCAAGAAGAACAGAAAAATTTAGAAGTTGATTTAGCAAAATCAGAAGAAAATCTTAAAATGATTGAAATTAAGCAAGAACATTCAGAAAAACTTCTTGAGGATGCAAACCAGAATTTAATTCGTCAAAAGGTCAAAGAAGCAAATTTGAAGGCGGCCATTTCAAAATCAGAAGAGGATATTACGCGGTACGAAGAAGCAATTTCAGAAGGTGCGGAGCACATAGAATATTATGATTCTCAAGTTAATGATTGCGAGAAAATTATTAATCAAATTAATTCTAATTGTGATATGTGTAATGCTGAAATAGAAAAAGTTACTGCTTTAAGGGAAGAAAATACAGCAAATCTTTCTAAATATGAAGCTCTTAAAAATGATTTAGATGAAGATTTAGGCGGTATGTTAGATAAAATAACAGAAATTAACGAGAAAATCACGCTGTATGCTGATGGTTTAAACAAGGCAGAAATTAAAAAAGTAAGAGAAGAAAGCGAAATTAACTCGAATAAAAACAGACTTTGGGAAGAATATGAGCTTGTTTTTTCTGCTGCAAAAGAACTTACAGGCGGCAAACGCGTTGAGAATTTCCCTGAAGCATCTAAGAAGATAAAAGAGCTTAAGGCACAAATTAAAGCCTTGGGACCTGTAAATGTCAATGCTGTAGAAGAGTATGAGGCAACAAAAGAAAGATATACATTTATGTCTGCCCAAAAGCAAGATATGGACGAAACAAAAGCTAAACTGCAAAAAATTATTTCTGAGCTTAACGGTGTTATGAGGGAACAGTTTATGCAACAGTTTAAGCTGATTAGAGAGAATTTTAAAGAAGTTTTCACAGAGCTTTTCGGTGGCGGCAAGGCAGATATTGTGCTTGATGAAACACAAGACGTACTTGAATGCGGTATTGAAATTCAAGTACAACCACCGGGAAAGAAGCTTCAAAATATGATGCTTTTATCAGGTGGCGAACGTGCACTTACAGCTATTGCTCTGTTATTCGGAATATTAAAAATGCATCCTTCTCCTTTTTGCTTATTAGATGAGATAGAAGCTGCACTCGATGACGCAAATGTATATCGTTTGTCTGATTATTTGAAAAAAATCAAAGAAGAGATACAGTTTATCATGATTACTCACAGAAAGGGAACAATGGAGAATGCATGCTCTTTATATGGAGTTACTATGGAGGAAAAAGGTATTTCAAAAGTAATTTCATTAAAAATGAATGAATAAATTAATATTATTTAAGGAGTTTTTCTATGGGATTTTTCGACAAATTAAAAAGTGGTCTTAAAAAAACCAAAGACAATTTTTTAGGTAAAGTTGATACGATTCTTGCAGGTTTCGGTAAAATAGACGAGGATTTATTTGAAGAACTTGAATACGTTTTGATTTCTTCTGATTTTGGAGTGCAAACTACAGAAGAAATTCTTGATAAGTTAAGAGCTAAAGTTAAAGAAAATAAATTGACCGAGGCTTCTCAAATTCGTATTGAACTGCAAAAAATCATTACCGAATTGCTTGATATAGGTCAAAAGGGACTTGATTTAAATAAAGTCCCTGCTGTTATTACAGTTATAGGTGTAAACGGAGTAGGTAAAACTACTTCAATCGGCAAAATTGCTAATTTATACAAAAATTCAGGTAAGAAGGTTTTATTGGCAGCAGGAGATACATTCCGTGCCGCTGCAATAGACCAGCTTGCTATTTGGGCAGAGCGTTGCAAGGTTGATTTGATTCGTCAAGGAGAAGGTTCCGATCCTGCTGCTGTACTATTTGATGCATGCAGAGCAGCCAAAGCCAGAAATATTGATGTTCTTATTTGTGATACTGCAGGCAGGCTTCACAATAAAAAGAACCTTATGGACGAACTTGCAAAAATGTCACGAGTTGTGGCTAAAGAAATGCCTGATGTTAAGCATGAAACATTCCTTGTTCTTGATGCAACAACGGGACAAAATGCTGTGAATCAAGCAAAGGCATTTTCGGAGGTTGCAAATATTACAGGAATTATACTAACAAAGCTTGACGGTTCATCAAAGGGCGGTATAATTGTTTCGATTAGTCACGAGCTTAATATACCGGTAAGGCTTGTGGGTGTAGGCGAGGGCATAGACGATATGCAACCGTTTGTTCCGGAGGATTATGTTAAAGCATTATTTGAGTAAACTCGAGTATATTTGAAGAATTAGAGGTCTTGAAATGAGTAATTTTTATGAAAAAAGCGGTTTGTGCCGCAAAATTTTATGTTTATTCCTTTGCGGAATACTCATTCTCGGTACTTTTACTATTTTTGTAGGGGCTGCTGAGGATGATAATGTTTCAGAGTTTTTTGTCGGAAACAATCGTGAAGAGATTAATTTGAACGGAATGTGGAAATGGGGTTTAACGGAGTTTTCTCAGGAGAGTTTGCCTGAAATTTTACCGGAAAACACAGTTTATGATAAAGAATTGAATATTCCTTCATATACACTGATTAATGACGAAGCATCACAAAAAGAAAAAGCTTATTTGTGGTACGAAAAGGTATTTTCACTTGCCAACAGACCGGGTGAATCTGTCGTTGTTGATTTGGGTACGGATTGCGGCGGAATTGCTGCTGTTTATGTAAATAACATGAAAGCAGAATCTGATAATATTTCTGCTTATCTTAAAACAGGAAAAAACAGATTAATTATTGTAAGAGAGTATTCTGCCGAATCGAGTAACAAATTCCATTTTACAGATGAAATAAAACTTATTTTTTCTAATTCACCTGTAATTACTTTTGCAGATATTACTACAGATGGTGTTAACGGCACAATTTCCTTTGAAATCGGCTTGTACAACCCAAGGGAGACAGATTTAAAAACTAATGTTACAGTAACTATATTAGACAAAGAAAGTCAAAATAAAGGTTTTTATGAGCATAAAGATGTTGATGTTCTTAAAAACTCTAAAACGTCTGTTACCGTGACAGGTGTTAAAGTTGAAAATTTTTCCGAAAAGACTAAGTGGTCAGAGGGAAAACCTTATGTGTACACAGCGAAAATAACAGTGGCCGGCGACACGGTTTACGTGCCTTTCGGAATGCTTCCCGACAAGCTTTTCGGTACAGAGGGCTACAGATACGGAATGGACATCGTTGTTTCTGATTTCTTCGCTAACGTAAAAAATAATGGTTATACTTGGAATAAAGATTGGGTTACAGCTTTATTTAAATATTTTAAAGACATTGATTGGAATGTTATTACATACAGAGATGGCATGCTTCCGAAAGTATGGCATGAGGTTGCTTTAAAAGAAGGTATTTTGCTTATAGATAAAAATGATGATTCTCAGTGGAGTGATTCTCAAAAAGCAATATGGACTGTTGATACGGATTTTATTTCAAAGGCTTCAGATATAAAATCAAAAACACCTGAAAGTTTGATAATACCGATTGTTAATAAAGATACCGTAGAGGGGTTGTTTAATAATAGTCCTGAATTTAGCGGAGTCAGCAAAATCAGACTGCAAAATTTATTTAAAGCATCGGCTGTTCAAAACAATACAACAGATAATGCAGAAGAAAAAGGTTTCTTTAGCGGTATAATTTCATATTTTAAAGAAATGTTTAATAAAACATTTGTAAAGGATAACAGATATCAACTTTTCTTAACAGGCTTGGGCAATACATTGTTGGTTGCCGCAGCAGCTACATTATGCGGTGTGTTTATCGGAATAATTATTGCAGTTATCAAAGTCGTACATCACCAAAGTGTTCTTTCTAAAAAGAAAAATATGATTTTAAATATTCTTAATTTAATCGCAGAGGCTTATACTGCTATTATTCGCGGAACGCCTGTTGTTGTACAGCTCTTAATTACATACAATGTAATATTTGTATTTTCTGACGAGGCAGTGCTTATTGGTATATTTGCATTTAGTATAAACTCAGGTGCATATATATCAGAGATTATAAGAGCAGGCATAAATTCTGTTGACAAAGGACAAACGGAGGCCGGACGCTCCTTGGGCTTATCTCAATTTACAACAATGAAAAGCATCGTATTACCACAAGCTTTAAAGAATATTTTACCGGCTTTAGGTAATGAGTTTATAGCACTTCTTAAAGAAACATCTGTAATCGGTTATCTTGGAGTTGTTGACTTAACGCGTGCAGGTGAGCTTGTGAGAAGCCGTACGGCAGATGCATTCTTTACTTTGATTTTTGTTGCTGTTGTTTACTTTATTTTAGTATTTGGTTTAACAGCATTATTTAAGTATTTTGAAAGGAGATTGAGTAAGAGTGATAAGAACTGAGAATCTCGTAAAATCCTTTGATGGTAAAAAACTTGTATTAAATGGCATTACAGAAACTATAGAAAAAAAGGAAAAGGTTGTTGTAATAGGCCCGTCAGGTTCGGGAAAAAGTACATTTTTAAGATGTTTAAATCTACTTGAAACACCTACAAGCGGTAAGATTTTTTTCAAGGATGAAGAAATTACAGCGCCAAAGGTTGATATTAATAGAATCAGAACAAATATGGGAATGGTTTTCCAACATTTCAATCTTTTCCCACATATGACAATTCTGGAAAATATTTCTTTTGCACCTATAAATTTAAAAATACAAAGCAAAGAAGAAGCTTATGAAAATGCTAACAGATTATTAAAACGTATAGGTTTGTCTGATAAAGTTAATGCTTATCCCGGTATGATTTCCGGCGGACAAAAGCAAAGAGTTGCCATTGTAAGAGCACTTGCAATGAATCCTGAAGTTATGCTTTTTGATGAGCCTACAAGTGCACTTGATCCGGAAATGGTTGGTGAAGTTCTTTCTCTTATGCATGAGCTTGCAGACGAAGGAATGACAATGGTCGTTGTAACTCACGAAATGGGTTTTGCTCGTGAAGTTGCAAACAGAGTGTTATTTATAGACGAAGGTAAAATTGTTGAGCAGGGAACGCCGGAGGCAATATTCGGAAATCCGCAGAATGACAGAACAAAAGACTTTTTGTCTAAAGTTCTATAATTACTTTAAGGAGATTAATAATGAGAAAAACAAAGAGAGCAACAGGATTTTTTCTCAGTTTGATTATTAATGTTATATTAAATTTTGAATGGTCAATACCGGCATGGATTTTGCTTATTTGTCATATTGTGTTTGAGATATCTATACTATGGTTTTTTCTTGCCATAGCTGTATGGATATTAGTAATTTTATTTTGGATGCTCGTTTTTAGATGGGCATCTAAGTGTTCTTACGACAGAGAATTACCGAGGGAGAATAAAAACCCTTATTCTTCTAATAGTTATAATAAATATAGTGATTGATAAGGAGTGATTTAATTATGGGTTTAATTAAAGCAGGAGTTGGAGCATTAGGCGGTACATTTGCAGATCAATGGAAAGAATTCTTTTATTGTGAAGCACTCGATAAGGACGTTCTTGTTACAAAAGGAACAAAAAGAATAACAAGTCGTTCTTCTAACACTAAGGGAAATGATAATATCATTTCAAACGGATCAGGCATTGCAGTTGCAGACGGTCAATGTATGATAATTGTTGAGCAAGGTAAAGTGGTTGAAGTTTGTGCTGAACCCGGTGAATTTACTTATGACAGCTCAACTGAGCCCAGCATTTTTGCAGGCAGTTTAGGTCAATCAATCCTCGATACATTTAAAACAGTAGGTAAAAGATTTACATACGGCGGAGATACGGGAAAAGACCAAAGAGTATACTACTTTAATACAAAAGAAATCATGGATAACAAATTCGGAACAATGAATCCCGTTCCGTTTAGAGTTGTTGACTCTAAAATCGGTCTTGATATAGACGTATCTGTTCGTTGTTCAGGTCTTTACTCATACAAAATTGCAGATCCGCTTTTGTTTTACACAAATGTTTGCGGTAATATTCAAGCAGAGTTCTTACGTGAAGAAATTGACAAACAATTGAAAACTGAGTTTATTTCTGCATTGGGACCTGCAATGGGTAAGCTTTCTGACCTTGAAATTCGTCCCAATCAAATTGCAAATCATAATATAGAGCTTGAAGCTGCAATGAATGAAATATTGTCTAAAAAATGGGGAGAGCTTAGAGGCTTAAAAGTTGTTTCCGTCGCTCTTAATCCTATAATTTTGACAGACGAGGACGCAGAAATTATCAAACAGGCTCAAAAAGCAGCAATGTATAAAGATCCTACTATGGCAGCAGCAACAATGGTTGGCGCACAAGCAGATGCTATGAAAACAGCAGCAGGCAACAGTGCAGGCGCCATGACAGGATTTATGGGTATGGGTATGGCTATGAATGCAGGCGGAATGAATGCACAGAGTTTGTATGAAATGGGACAACAGCAAAAGGCACAAGCTCCGGCACCGGCTCCGGCTCAAACACAAGCACCCGTTAACCAAACTACAACAAGCAATACTTGGAAATGTTCTTGCGGCAGTGAAGCAACAGGTAATTTCTGTCCCGAATGTGGTTCAAAAAGACCTGAGCTTGGTTGGACTTGCAGCTGCGGCAGTGTAAACAAGGGTAAATTCTGTACAAATTGCGGTGCAAAAAAGCCGGTTGCAGCACCTCTTTATCGCTGTGACAAATGTGGTTGGGAACCTGAGGATCCTAAGAATCCTCCGAAATTCTGTCCTGAATGCGGCGATAGATTTGATGATGGAGATATTAAATAATTATGGCAGATTTACAAGAATTTAAGTGTCCTTGTTGTGGTGGCTCAATTGAATTTAACAGTGAAACTCAAAAGATGCAATGCCCTTATTGCGATACTGAGTTTGATGTTGAAGCTTTAAAAGGCTACGAGGATGAGGCTAAGAATCAAACTACCGATGAAATGGAGTGGGAAACGAGTGCAGGTTCTCAGTGGCAAGATGGGGAAACAGACGGACTTAGAATCTATGTTTGTAAGTCTTGCGGCGGTGAAATTGTCGGTGATGAGACATTGGGTGCAGCTTCATGCCCGTATTGTGACAATCCTGTTGTTATGACAGGCCAATTTTCCGGTTCCCTTAAGCCTGATTACGTCATTCCTTTCAAAAAAAGCAAAGAAGATGCAAAAAAGGCGATGAGACAGCACACTAAAGGTAAGCGATTGCTTCCGAAGGTTTTCAAGGACGAAAATCACATAGAAGAAATTAAAGGTGTGTATGTTCCGTTTTGGCTTTTTGATGCTGATGCAGATGCCAATATAAGGTATAAAGCCACAAAAATACATACTTGGAGTGATTCCAACTATTATTACACAAGAACAAGTTATTTTGCCGTTCACAGAAGCGGTTCTATCGGATTTGAAAGAGTGCCTGTTGACGGTTCTACGAAAATGGCAGATGACCTTATGGAGTCCATAGAACCATACGACTTTGCTGATGCTGTTGACTTTAAAACGGCTTATTTGTCAGGTTATTTGGCTGATAAATATGATGTTGATGCAAATGACAGTATTACACGTGCAAATCAACGAATTAAGAACAGTACGGAGCAAGCTTTTGCCGAAACTGTTAATGGGTACAGCAGTGTTGTTCCTGAAAGTTCAACAATAAAACTTTCGAGCGGTAAGGCAAGATACGCTTTATATCCTGTGTGGCTTCTTAATACAAATTGGAAGGGGCAAAAATACGTTTTTGCCATGAATGGCCAGACCGGTAAATTTGTGGGTAATTTACCACTCGATAAAGCAGCATATAAAAAATGGTTATTTGGACTTGCGGGAGCGATTTCCGCTGCTGCGTTTGCTTTGTCGTTTTTACTGTGGTGGATATTCTAAGGGGGTGCTGTTTTATGAAAAATAAAATTCTGTTTATGTTATTTTTTGTGCTTATTTTTACAGCGTCTTCTTTGGCATATGTGTCGGCTGCGAATAACGCAAGAATTGTTGATAATGCTGATTTATTAACCGATTCACAAGAGGCGGAACTTTTATCATACATAGATAAAGTTAGCGAGGATAAAAATTTCGATTTAGTTTTTGTTACGGTCGATTCTCTTGGTGATAAAACAGCTTTTGAGTATGCTGATGACTTTTTTGACTACAACGGATACGGATTCGGCAGTGAGTATGACGGTGCACTTTTCCTTGTTTCAATGGAGGATAGGGATTGGGCTGTTTCTACTTGCGGAGAAGGAATCAGTATTTTTGACGATGGTGTGTTGAATTATATTGAATATAATTGTGTTGATTATTTATCTACAGGGGATTATTACGACGCATGTTATAATTTTATCAGCATCTCTGAACAGGCAATAGAAGATTATAATACTTTCCCTTTATTTTCACGTTTAGTCATTTCTTTGATTATCGGATTTGTAATTGCTTTTATTACAGTCAGTATCATGAAAGGTCAGTTAAAAAGTGTCAGAAGGCAAAATGCTGCAAGTGTTTATACAAAAGCCGGCAGTATGAATGTGACTTTGAGCAACGATGTTTTCTTATACAGTCATGTATCTAAGAGAGCAAAGCCAAAAAATAATAGCAGCGGTGGTTCGCGTACATCTTCCTCCGGTCGTTCTCATGGTGGAAGAAGCGGTAAATTTTAATTTATACACGACAGTGTACTTTTGTCATTCAAAAAGTTCCAAGACTCACAGGTAATATGAATCTTGGAACTTTTTTTACAGCTCTTTTATTGTATATAGATTACTTTTTATAGATATAGTTGAATCTATCGTTTGGTGCCACATCGCCTTTGTCAATAAATTCCATTATATTGCCGTCATTAACAGAGTTATCTGCCCATTTGAAATGGAATTCATCTTTTATGTTCAAAAGGGATTTAGATACCTTTATTTGCATAATTTTACCGTTTACGCTAAACTCGGCGTCACCAACCTTTTCCGTAGCCCAGGTGCCGTCTGCAAATCTTTCTATTGATGCTGCGTTACCGTTTTGATATCTGTTTATTATGTAATTATAGCCGTACCAACCATTGTCATATTTGCAGTCGCTGTTGATAAAAAGATTCATCCAGTTTGTGCTTTCAGGCTTTGTTATATCGTTTGCACATTCTGCGTAGAAATAAAGGAATTCTTCGTCTGAAGAAACTTTCATTTTAACAAAGTCATTTCTGCCTGTGTCGTTAGTGTAGTGGAATTCTCCTACATAGGAAACTGCGTCACGTTTAACTGTATCGCCTTTATAATCTAAATAGTCGGGGCCTACGTCTTCCCATTGGCAAGGACAACCGTTAATGTCAATTGTCTTTTGACCTATAGCAGAAGGAACGGGACGTGTGCCTTTGTATTGTCTGATATTTGACACCATTTGATAATAATAGTTATCGTTGTAAAGTCCTTTGACAGGCTCTATATCACGTGAATACTCACCATTTAAACAGTCAACGAAATAATTGCGTTTTAATGGGTCTGCCGGGTCTACGATATATGTGTTGGCAATAGTTTGTCCTCTTGCGGGATTTACACCACCGGGGAGATAGTTATCCCAACGACCTGCCCACCATTCATTCCATCCTGTAATCATAACAATAGGGGGGTCTATCTCTTTTGCCAGATCAAATTGCTCTTGGAAAGCACATCCGTGAGGTGATGTATCATCAACCAATGAGAAACCGTAATCTCTTTCTTTCTTATTGGGAGGTTGTTTACCGTTATGGTAGCTGCGTCCTGCGTTCGTTCCGTAGCTGCCGTTTACCCAGAAACCGCACATTACTATCATTTGCTCAATGTCGCCTTCGTTTGACTTACCGGGCTTTTGAGGATACATATCTGCCCATGCCCAGGCGCCTTTTCCGTCCGTGTCGGAATACCACGCGTCGTTTGTATTTGCCCAACATTTACGGAATGTAAATTGCTCTTTTATTTCTTGAGGCAATGCATCTACAAGACCTTTGGGTCCTAAAAATAATGGTTTATTTTCCCATTCAAGCCATAAATCTTTATATTGTTCATTTGTGAAGAATTGCTCATACAATCCTACAAATGATTTTGCGGCGTTGTCTACGCTGTCGCCGGCATTAAACATGATTTCGGGTGTTTTATATCCTTCATTGCGAACTTCTATCCATACTTTTAATATTACTGTTAATATTTCGGGATAAATAATACCGTTAGTTACATCAAAGAATATAAAATCAATACCGGCGTTTGCAAGTTGATAAATATGCTTGCGGATAACCCATTCGTCATCTGAACGATAGTATCCGAAATAGGGCTCTGCCCAATAATGTGCAAAACCAAGTCTGCCTTGTTGCATAACTTTCTCAAATTCTTCAATGCCGCCCATGGCATAAGCTAAGCTGTGATCCATAAGCTCGCCTTTGCCTCTATGCCACATAAAGTAGAAAATACCTACTTTGCGGTCTTTTTTGTTAACTTCAACATTTAAGGGGAGCTGTCTGTTTAAATCATCTGATGCTGCCCAAGTATCTTGACGTAAATCAATAAAATCTTTGCTCATAGTAGTCTCCTATCAATTTTTTTAATTGGTATTATTTTAACATATTTTATGTATTTTTCAAGTTTAAGTATTAATAATAATTGTAATTCTATACTGACTTTATTATAATTAATAGCTTAAAAAAGGGGCTTTGCAGCCCCTTTTTATCAGAATTAATATTGAACCCTTGTTACAGTGTATCCGGCGGCATTTAAGGCATCTACAAGGCCTGTTTCGCCGAGAACATGGGCAAGACCTACAGCAACAAAAACTGTTTTATCAGAATCAACGTAGCCTTTAACAGCATCAAGCATGACTTTGTCACGTTCCGTTTCGATTATTTTCTTGTACTCCTCATAAGCGGCAAGATCTTCTTTTGTTGCATCGTCGGAAAGCTCGTTCTTTCTGATTTCTGCTTTTAATTTAGCTTCGTCACCACTGCACCACATTTCGTATAGTCTGTTAGTCTCGTTTATAAACTCAATCTTAGAATATTTGAGAGTTTGATTTAAAATTAACTCCTGTGTATTATCAGGATATTTTTTATTTCTAAGTAAACTATCCTCATATTTTTCAATACTGATAATTTCTTTCTCGGCATCTTTTGCAAGCCTTAACAGTCTCTCGTCAACTCCCTTATAAGAATATAAAGAGTGTGAATAATCATAATATAAATCATCTATAACAGAAGCCCAGAAAGAAGGTAAATAAATATCTAAAACAGAGATTGGCATACCTGTTGCATGTAAAAGTGTTAATCCCTTATTGTATAAATCCTTGTCAATATGGTCAGATATCTTTGTACCGTCACTATATGTGTTGCCTGATAATATAAGATCACCATATTCTCCCTTTTTTAATAATTCCGTTAATTCACAAACATCAACTTCAACTGCAAGTGCATCTGATTCATTAAAAGCATCATATATTTTTTGGGGCAAATAAGCGGTTTTCTCGTCTCCGAGATGAATTGTACCCAAAAGGTAAGCTTTGCCGCCGTTTGGCGAAGTTACTTCATAGAAAAGGGGAGTAGCAGATTTCTCCGGTTTTTCCTCTGGCAGATATTCACCTGTTATTTCGTAGTATGCGGAGATATTGCCGATATTAATAGATTGGTCTACAGTCATCATTAAAAGATACTTTTGATTATTTATAATATGATATCCTTCATAATCAACACCAACAGAAACAGGACATAAAGTATCTTTGTCAATGTAAATAAAACCGTTAAGCTTTGTTGTGTTGTATTCCGTTGCATATTTGTCAAGATAGTCATAATCCTGCGATATCTTATAAGAAGCAATATCTTCGTAATCAGCACCTAAATCCTTAGCATCATAATTGATAATATAGAAATCATCAGTAGTTGTCATTTTGGGATTTGTAATATTTGAAGGGTGGTGTATATGCGAAATAAAGTTATTGATTATATAGTTTAAAAAGGTTTCGCTGTCAACGTCATTTTCTACAGGGGATTCAGCTTTATTTGTGAAAGTGTATTTACCATCCTTAAACAATTCAACAGAACTATTTTGAATATTGTTCTTGCTATCTAAATATGTATATTCGGTTTCTATCTTGCCTTTATAATCTTTAACATTACCGTATGAATACATTTTTTGATTATATGAGTAATATACACCAATAGCTTGGCTTTGAAGAGTAGTGTAATCAGATGCTGTAAGATAAGTTGCACTATTCATTGAATAATATGCATCAATTAAAAGCTTTAATATACTGATGTCTTCCAACTTAATGCAGTCTTCGTATTTAGGTATATCCGTTTCGGAAATACTCTCTTCGCTTTTGCTTATACTTATATCATACTCTGCGGAAATTTTCGCACCGCCTTGTGTATAGCTTACAATATATTTAAATTTGGATATATTTCCGTCAGAATTAATTTCTGCTTCTGCCTGAGCAGAAGAAATTTTAGAATATTCCGGAGCAAGCCACTTTTCTACTGCAGTTGCATCTTTAAAAAGTATCTTGGATTGATTATCGCCATCAAATGAAACAGAATTATATAATTTGGCATCTAAAATAACAGACGGAATGCTTCTCGATATAAAATCATCAACATTCATATCAGATACAAAAGTATCACTTTCATCTTCTTCAAAATAATAAATTTTACCATTAGAGTAAATTTCTTCTGATTTTATAACTTGGCTTTCAAATACAGTTGAATCATTAATATGAACAAACATATCATCTGAACCTATATTAAGGTATTCAGCAGTACGCTCTATGCTTTTAGTGAAACTTTCTGCACCGATTGTTTTTGTTGTTTTAATTTTAATATCTTGTTTAAGCATTTTCTCGTCATTTAAACGAGAAGCTGCATTTTCGAATTTTTTTAACGCAAGATTTTCTTCTACGGGAATTATTGTCGCTGTTGATGTAGCCGGAACATTATCAGAATTATTACTGCATCCTATAAATGAAGTGATAATTACAAAACAAAGCAGTAAACAAGCAAATTTTTTAGTCATTGATATTATCCCTTCCTTCACTGTCAAGTTCTAATGCAATTTCTTCAACTGTAGCAGTGCCTTCTATTACGTCGTCTTTTACTTTGGTGAGTTTATATCCATAAACAATGCCTGAAATCAAAAAGTAAAGAACATATGCGTGAATTGCAATATCTAAGATTCCATCAGCAATACTGTTTGCGGTAAAATAAAAATAAACCATATAAATAGTATCAAGAGAGAAAAGAACGGTTGCAACAATCATCCAAACATAATGCTTTTTACTTAATATCCAACACAGCACATATAAACCAACCGATACGCAGGCAATAATTATATTGAAAATTATTAGAGACTGATCAGCAAACCAAAGTGCATCAAGTACAGCTACATAAGGTATGGTTGCAGAAAACAACAACATATAATTAGACTCTGCAAATAATAATATAATATTAACAGCAGTTAAAGCAATCATTAATAACAAATTAACACGTGAGTTTTTGTATTTAATTTGCAGATTACTTTTTGTTAAGTTTGTAGTATTCATAATTAATCCCACACTTTCTGTTTTTTTATAATTATAGTCAATACTACCAATTGTGTCAATTTGATATTTATGATGTTAATGATTAAATTCAAATAAATTCGTATTTAATTTTCGTTCAAAAGATCAAAAAACAACGGTAATCCTCCCGTATGTACGAACAAAACTTTTTTACCTTTAATATTGTTATCCTTCAAGTATTTTTCACATCCTACATAAGCCTTACCTGTATAAGTAGTATCCAACTCAATACCATTTACAGAAAGCATTTTTGTGCAAGCCTTTTTGATTTCATCTGTAAAAAGAGAGTAGCCGCCGCACAAGTATTCCGTAGCAAGATTAATCTCATTATCGATTAATTCCTGTGAAATTTCTTTGCCGTTTAAGTCCATGTATCCGTTTATGTGTTCTTTAAGCTTCATAACACCGCGTTCATAAACTCTTGCAATGGAAATACCAACAACTTTGGGGCCAGAAGATGAGTCCTGATGCAACAATTTGCCTATTGTTAAGCCTGCCTGTGTTGTTCCTGAGCCCGAAGCGCAAAAAATATAATCAAATCCGCCAAATTCTTTGCTTTGCTCAATTATCTCGTTATAGACATCAACATACGTGGAAGCTTGGTTGATTACCGCGTCAGGTTCATTAATATAATATGCTTTGCCGCCGTTTTTTGCAGTTTTTTCTTTTAATTCGGAAACTACGTCGTCTACTTCGGCTTTTGTGCAAATTACTACTTCTGCACCAAACAAATGAGCCATTTCGCCATTAAATGGTTTCTTGTCGTCGTGGTCATCATCTGTTACAGAAACCATATAGCATTTAATTCCCAATGCTGCACATAAATTTGTTGTAACGCGGCAAAGGTTGGAACGCTTGTTTCCGTAGGTGATAAGTGTATCGCAGCCTGAAGCATACATATGCTCTATAATTTTTTTTGCAATTCTGACTTTGTTTCCTCCGAAAGAGAAGGGTTGAAGGTCATCTCTTTTAAAGTAAATCTCATTATCGTTGCCATACAAAGATGTAATTTGGTGAATAGGTGTTTTAAATGTAATATTTTCAAGTTTCATTTCTATGTCTCTTTTCTTTTTAAAGTCAACTGAAATGGTAGCACCTGCAGTATTTTAAGTCAAGGATTAAATAACAGCAAAATTTATATTGACAAAAATGTTACTTGGGGTTATAAAAAACAAAGCATTAACTATTTGGAGGACTTATGAGTGCTTTAACTTCAAATTTTAAAAAAGTAAAAGAGGAAACTTCAATTTTATTGAGAAGCATTCCGTCTACAGTTGTTACTTTGTTTGTTGTAAGTGTTATATGCATGAATCTCCTTGCAAATAAAACATTGCTGCAGACGCATTGGATTGCACTTGACGGAGGTATTTTAATTTCATGGCTGTCTTTTATGTGCATGGATATAATTACAAAATATTTTGGGCCTAAGGCATCTAACACAATAGCCCTGTTAGCGTCTTGTATTAATTTGTTTACTTGTTTAATTTTTTATGTTGCAAGTATAATACCTTCTCATGTTGAAGATTATTCTGCTTTTAATAAGATTTTTGGCGGTACATGGTTTATTCTTTTGGGAAGTACTGTCGCATTTATTTTATCGGCAATAATTAATAATTTTTTGAATTGGTCAATAGGGAAGGCTTTTAAACGAAATCCTGACGGTAAGCTGGCGTATGCCGCACAAACATATGTTTCTACTTTTATAGGTCAATTTTTAGATAATTTTATATTTTCTTTGATTGTTTTTGTTGGCTTTGCACCTGTTTTCTGGGATGGTTTTCATTGGACTGTTTTACAATGCTTTATGTGTGCTTTCACAGGTGCATTGGCAGAGCTTTTGTTAGAGGTTGCTTTTTCTCCAATCGGATACAGTATTGTAAAAAAATGGAAAGCTCACTCTGTCGGAACTGAATATTTAAATTACATTTACAAGGATGGTGTATAAAATGAAAATTTTAATTACCGGTACTTATCAAGGAATCGGCAATGCCATTGCTGATTTATTTTTAGATAATGGTCATATTGTTATCGGTATAGATCGTATGGATGCGTCTATAAACCACAAAAACTATACACATTATAAATCCGATATTCGTGATTATGATTCGCTACCTGAAATTAACGATATAAATATTCTTATCAATAATGCCGGTACTCAAAATGAAGCTGATATTGATATTAATTTAAAGGCCTTAATTCATATAACAGAAAAATACGGTATTCAACCTAACATCAAATCTATATTAAATATTGGCTCTGCCAGCGGCCATACAGGATCTGAATTTCCTGAATACTGTGCCAGCAAAGGCGGTGTCATCGCATACACTAAGAATGTAGCAATGCGTGTTGCGCAGTTTAATGCTACGTGTAACAGCCTTGATCCGGGCGGTGTTCTTACTCCCCTTAATGAATGTGTAATTAAAGATGAATTTTTGTGGTCACAAATCATGGACGAAACACCACTTCGTCGTTGGGCAACAACTACGGAAATTGCAGAGTGGGCTTACTTTTTAACAGTTACTAATACTTTTTGTACCGGTCAAAGTATTGTTGTTGACGGGGGAGAATCAATAAAACGAAAATTTGTTTGGAAAGATTAATTAATATAAAAAAGCGGCTGTAGAAAAAACAGCCGCTTTTTTTGAACATCAAATCATACAATTAAATTATGATATCTAAACTGTTGATGTACTCATTTGCAGCTATGTTATACAAATATATAGCTGCAACGCAATCTTGCAACTTTCTGTTATAGAGACCTTTTGAGTTCTCCAATAC
>JAFZEI010000024.1 GCA_017560765.1 Clostridia bacterium
AAACAGGCAACAACCAAAAACGCGCGATTTGGTTTAGCATATATTAAATTTTATTAAAAGAAGAAAAGAAAGGAGAAAGAATTTTATGGAACACGAAAACCATTATTCTTCAAACGAAAAAAATTACGCATCGAGAGGCGTAGGCAACACAGCATTAGGACTTTCCATTGGCGCTTTGGCAGGAGAGCTTCTTGGCGGTGGATTAGGCAACATATTTGGAGGCGGCAGAACAGCTTGTAGCTCTGAGGAACATTGCGTTAACAGATACGAAGCAGCACAAGCTGCAAAAATTGCAGCGCTTGAGACAGAAATCAAGTTGAGAGATGCTAACATCTACACAGATTCAAAAATCGCAGATGTTTATGAAAGACTTAACAACAAGATTGGCAGTATTGAGGCGCAAATTTGTCACCAGAATGTGCTTAATACACAGTTGACAGCTAATTTGTCATGCATGCAAGGAAATATCAATACGCTTATGGGACTTACAAAGACTGTAATTCCTATTGGCAATGTATGTCCTGCGCCGATGCCACAGTACAATAGTTGGACAGCTCCAACAGCTCCGGCAACAGGTGCTTAATAATTTAAAGATTAACATGGGCAATAGTTGATGTTGCCCATGTTATCATAAATTTCTTTAAGAAGGTGTGAAAATGTTAGAATTTGAAAAGGTGTTAAAAGGTATAGAAAAATTTATTTACAAAGAAATGTACAACGGATTTACCGAATGGCAACGATTTATGGCAGAAATTGCTGTTAAGAGAATCTTTCGCCAATCAGATTTGTTGAAAGAAAAGCTCAAGAGCAATTCGATAATTCAAATGCTTGATATTATGGATGAAGAGGGTAATGTTGATGTCGAAGGTTTGATGTCAGATATTCGACACAAAATCGAGGAAATGGGTAAGCTTTCTCTTACACTTCCGCTTTTTGGAACATTCACATTTTGCCCGTCAGATGTAGAAGTTCTGCATAGATACATTATTAATAATTAAATTTAGGAGAAATAGGGAATGACAACAGAAACAATAGTGGCAATTGGTGCGGTAATTAGCGCAGCTATACTTATTATAGGAACAATAAGCAAAGTATTTAAATGGTTTGAAAGACAAAAAAAACAAGATATGGAGATTCAGTCAATCAAAGAAGAAGATGCAATGATTTGCTACTGTTTGTTTGCTGTTTTAGATGGGTTGAGGCAGCTTGGTGCGAACGGAAATGTTTCCGAAGCGCACGAAAAGCTGCAGAAATATTTAAATAATAAATCACATCAATAGGAGGATTAAAAATGGAATTTCAAGATTTTATTAAACCGGAGTTGCTTATCTTGATCCCTGTCTTATATTTTATCGGAACAGGTGTTAAAAAGATAAAAAAAATACCCGACAGTTATATTCCGATGATATTAGGTGGGGTTGGTGTTGTTTTATCTTCGTTGTGGGTTCTTTCTACTTCAGATATAACTTCATACAAGGAGACTCTTGTAGCTCTCTTTACATCAATCACGCAGGGAATATTATTAGCCGGAGCAAGCGTTTATTCAAATCAATTGATTAAACAACTTGAGAAAAAAGGGGACTGATTAAAATGACGAATATTGAGCTTGCGAATAAAGCTAAAGAAGTTGCTATTAACTATAAGACTGTTTATGCTAACGGAATGTTCGGACAGCCTATAACTGACAGCATTATTCAACAAAAGGCAAAGCAACTTTCTCATTGGTATACAGCATCGAGAAGAGACATGCTTTACGGATTGGTAGGTCAGGGTTATTTTGGCTTCGATTGCGTTTGCTTTGTTAAATCCATTACTTTTTGGGATTGGAATGGAAATGCGGACAGTGTAAATGGTGGCGCAAAATACGATGGCTCGACAGACTATACGGAAGATGGTTTGCTTGATAAATGTACAAATGTGTCTGATGATTTTAAAAACATTGAAATTGGCGAATATTTATGGACTGACGGACACTGTGGAATATACATAGGAGACGGACTTGCAGTAGAGTGTACTCCCAAATGGGATAACGGAGTGCAGATTACCGAAGTGACGAATGTAGGTCTGTTGACTACAGCAACATACGGC
>JAFZEI010000002.1 GCA_017560765.1 Clostridia bacterium
AAGATTGCATCCGAAGAGCTTGTAAAGCTCGGCTACAACAATGTTAAAGAATTTGGCGGCATTATCGATTGGCCTTATGAGATTGTTAAGTGAGGAACGTAACAGGTAGTGTGGTTTCTCTCATTGCGAACGCAATGCTTTTATGCTATTATGAAAAAGAAATGTTTTAAGACGATAGTTTGACAAATTGCAATTTGCTTCTGTTGTATAAACTATCAGGGAGTTGCGATAATGAACAACAAGGAAACCAAGTTTCGATTTTTTAATATAACAACACTAACGGTTGCAGGAATTCTTTTATTATTGCTCGCGGCCGTTATTTTGTTGTGGCATGGTTATGTAACAAGTAATCAAGCCGAACCGGCTCTGATTGCACAAGTGTATTTTGATGGTGAATATCGTATTGCCGATGGGCAGTGGCAGAAAATTGTAAAAGGAAAACACATTCCTTCTACTAAGGGAGACGTAATGTTGCGAGGAAATTTCCACATACTAACTCCGGACGGCGAGTATGTCGGCATTTATAGCGATGATATACCCATAGCACTTTATACAGATCACATTAATTTGACTTTCTATGAGTGCGGAAATGAACCTTATGTGATGGATATGGAGAATCCGTTGTTTGGGGATTCTGCCTGCGGTGCATATTGGTCTGCTTATTCCTTAATAAGCGGAAGCGAGGAACCCGTAGAAATTCTTATCCATAATCCCCATAACTTCGGAAACGAAACTGCGATTGATGAGCTTTTATCTAATGTAGCCTTATGGTCAGGTCTTGATTTTGAAAAAGGTGTTCTTGAAAAAGGAGAAACGCAGAGAGACATTGGACTTATATTTGTTATTATTTCTCTGCTGTTTTTGGGAACTGCATTGTTCTCAACCCTTATACATGTAAAGAACAGCATTATTATTTGGTTATTTGGTATCGTAATAATGTTCGCCGGCACATACTTGTCTTATAGTGCTGACGGTGTTTCATTTTGGAATGAATCGGTTGTTTTCAATACAACGGTGTTGGGTTGTTCAATGATGTTTTATATGCTGTTCATTTTGATGGCACTTGTACATTTACTAAAGGGTACAAAAAAAATCGGAACAATTACGGTTGCCGTTCTGGGCTTTATTGACGCTGTGCTATTTATTTTGCCTATATTAACGGATATATTATTTTACGATATGTGGCTTTATTGGGCGGCCTTGCAGATAATTGCAAATGTTATTTTATTAGGTTGCCTTATACGAGAGTTTTTTGTTATAAAAGGAAAAACACGTTTGATTTATTTCTGTTCGATTTTGCCACTTTTTTCATTTGGAATTGATGTTGTTATGATAGACCTTGGTATCTGGAAAACAGGAGTTTCCTCTATATACGTTTTTGTTGTTTTCTTCATTGCGGCTATGATAATGGTACTCAAAATCATACCGAATAAAATCAATACTCTTGCAAAAGCTAAAGAATTGGAAACAGAAAAAATGGTTTTGAATGCCGCACTTGCCGAAAGTCGTATTTCTACAATGATGAGCCAGATTCGACCGCATTTCATCTATAATACACTTGGAAGCATCGAACAGCTTTGTGAATTGAATCCGCCAAAGGCCGGTGAGCTTGTTCATAACTTTGCCAAATACTTGCGCGGTAATTTTGGCGAGCTTGATAATCCAAAACCTATTTTAATGTCGCAAGAAATGGAGCACGTTCACCACTATATTAATATTGAAAACGTGCGTTTCCCGGATATGACATTTTCTTTTGAGATGAAATCCGAAGATTTCAGTTTGCCGGCATTGACAGTTCAACCTATTGTAGAAAATGCAATTAAACACGGATTGATGAAACTGCAAAAAGGGGGCCATATTCGTGTAATCTCATACGAGACAGATAAGGACTACTGCATTTCCGTAGAAGATGACGGTGTGGGATTTGATACAAGCAAGCTGTTTGACGATAAGAAACACATTGGTATACGTAATATTCGTGACCGATTAAATGTAATGGTTGGCGGTACGCTTGAAATAAAAAGCACACAAGGCGTCGGCACAAAAGTTTTAATTACAATACCGAAGGAGGCAGGAAAATGAAAGTAATAGCTGTAGATGATGAACCTTTGATGCTTGGAGCCCTTACAAAGGCCATTAAAGCATCTCCTGACATTACTTTTGTTGCGGATTTTATCTCTTGCGAGGATGCTCTTGAATTCATTCGAAGCAACACTGTTGATATTGCTTTTTTGGATATTAATATGCGTGGCATGGGCGGCCTTTCTCTTGCGGAGAAAATCATCGATTTTTGTCCGGGATGCAAGATTGTGTTCTGTACCGGTTACGAGGAGTATGCAATTCCGGCTTTTAAGCTTCATGCCTCAGGTTATTTAATGAAACCTATATCGGCAAAAGATGTACAGACGGAGATTGATAATATTAAAGGTGTTCGTCAAAGTCAAAAGCTGCTTACAGTAAAATGCTTCGGCAATTTCGAGGTTTATGCGAAGGGAGAAAAGCTTGCATTCAAGCGTTCAAAAACTAAAGAACTGTTTGCCTTTTTGGTAGACAGAAACGGTGCGGGTATTACGGTTGCGGAAATAGGTGTTGTGCTTTGGGAAGATGACAAAGATCAAAAAAATAAAAATTATATACACCAATTGTTCCGGGATTTGCGACAATCTCTTGAAGCAGTCGGTGTGGGCGAAATTTTCGAAAGAAACAATTATTTCTATTCTATAAATCCGGAGAAAATAGATTGCGATTATTATAACTATTTAAAAAACGGAAAACCTGAATTTCGAGGTGAATATATGTCTCAATACAGTTGGGCAGAGGAAACTTGCGGACTGCTTTGGGGAAAGAAAAATAAATAAATTTTTTGTTATGGCAAGCCGTCAAATTGACGGCTTTTTTTATTATTTGTAAGAGGTTTGTAATAGCTGTTGCGATATAAACAAGCATATATATTTTATAAATATTGTAGGTGTTTTCTCTTGGCAGATCAATATCAAAAAATATATAAAGCTTTACCAAAATACATTACTGTATTTGACTTATGCAAATATGCTTGTACTTATTGTTAGGGAAGAGGGTCATTATGTATTATTGGATTTCAAGCGGATTGCAACTTTTATGTTGTGTAATTGGACTGATATTATTTAAAGATATATGGTTTAACAGTAAAAAAGCTCTTTTCCCAAAGCTTGTGGCGTTGGGTGTTGCTTGTATTACCTTAGGCAGCTTGAACGATGTTGCATATTTTATTGTTCGCAAAACTCAATTTAATGGTCTTTACATTGGCTTTTTTGGAATAATTGGTTGTTTCTTGTCCTTACTTTCTGTTAGCTACGGACAGCTCGACCGTTTGTTTGATGATTCAAGCAAAGCCTTTTTTAAATATCGTATTATATCTATTTCTGCACCTATAGTGGTATCAGCATTGTTTGTTCCTGTTTTCATGACATCAAATCTGCCTATGTCTATGCGAATTTTTACTTTTCTAGGTTGGTTGCCGGCAATATTTGCCTCTTACTATAATCTTAAACACTCAATTTTGCCGGATTGCGGATTTGTGTTTGTAAAAGCAGTAAGACCTTATAATATTACTGCGGTTATATTAGAAGTTTCTTATACAATACATATTGTTTTGAGAATCTATCAACTCAATATTGGCATTCTGATAAGTTCGATAGTTGTTAGCTCATCTTTAATTGCTCTTTTATATTTTGCTAAGAAAGGGGTAGCTCAATGGACTATCTGATATATGTTCTCGCTATTTGTATATGTGCGCCGCTGCTTTTGATGATGATCATTGCAGATAACAAAACGAGAAGATTGCTAGGATTTATGATCATTGGCATTTGTATTTCGATTGTTGCTGCCGAATTTAATTCTATAATGAGAGACATGGTGTTTACGTCTTTGGATTTGTTCCACCTGACAACATCGGTGACACCTATTTCCGAAGAGGTGTTAAAAGCGATTCCTATTTTATTTGTGGCGATATTTATTACTGACAAACGTGACATTTTGTTTACGCAAGCTATGTCAATCGGAATTGGCTTTGCAATCATGGAAAATACGCATATTCTTATACAAAATATTGAAAGTGTATCTCTTTTTTGGGCTATGGTTCGTGGATTTTCCTCCGGTCTCATGCATTCTATATGTACGCTTTTAGTTGGTATCGGTATCTCAATGGTTAAAAAACGAAGGAAATTGTTTTTCCCCGGAACGTTTGCGCTTCTTGTTGCGGCATCCACATATCATTCCGTATTTAACATGTTTATACAGTCGGATTATATGTATATCGGTGCCTTATTACCAATTGGTACTTATCTGATACTTGCTTATACATTATATAAAAGACAAAAGAATTTAACATATGAATAACGGAAGTCTTGCTAACCGTGAAAATGATATGAATGCTTACAATATAATAGAAAACTTTCTTTGAAAGGGAGATTTGTCATGATTAAAAACAGAACAGCGCAATTAATTTATCAAACCATATACATTACTCTTGGGCTCGTGGGTATTGTTGCAAGTATTGGAATCTTCGACCACATTGACATAATCCGTTGGGATTTCTACGTGCACTTCACTAACCTCAGTAATTTTCTATGTATTGGTGTTATGTTTGTTGCACTTATTCAAACAGCAAAGAAAAAAGAAGATAGCTTTGTATCTGCTGTGCCGCTTTTGAAGTTTATTGGAATGCTCGGCATTCTTTTAACCTTCTTGGTGTTTAACATTATGCTTGCCGGTGCAAAAGACCGCGATCCACAGGCAAATTGGCGTATAGGCAGCTTGTGTTTTCACGTGGTGATGCCTATTATGTACATAGGAGACTGGTTTTTGTTTTATGAGCGCAAGAAGTGCAAGTGGTATTATCCCATCGCATCTGTTACATTTCCTCTAGTATATGTAATATTCCTTCTCATTCAGGCAATCATTTTAAAGTTTGACTCTTCTATTTTGATTCCTACTACACAAACACCGCTCATATACCCTTACTTCTTTGTAAATCTTGATACACAAGGTGTTTCCGGTGTTCTTATATGGATTGGCATAATTGCCGTAGCATTTGTGGCAGTTGGATATTTGTTTTTCGGACTTGACAAAATTGGGAAGAAGAACTTGAAAAATAAATAGAAAACGGATAATATTTTAATTGTAAAATGAGAATGGTTTAATGTAAGGAAGGGTTAGAATGCCAAAAAAACATAGAAAATTTGCTGATGACGGTTGGGCAATTTGGATTGATGGTGACGATACAAGCACGATTCATATTAACGACTGGTTAAATCCAAAGGGTAAAAGTTATATAGACATTGCAATTCATATACGTGGCATTGGTGCAAATAAGTTGCTTAATGTATATGTACCGTTCCTCGTTACAAAAGAAGAAATTGACGACGTGTCTTTGTCATTTGAAAATACAAAAATACTGCAGGCGATATTTAGTGCAGCCTGTATTGTGGACTATAAGAAGAATCAACATACATCGGAGATTGCTTATAATGGTAAAACAATTGATATTGTACATATAAGCACCTTGAATTTTAAGGCAGAGCCGCTATCAAACGGCACTCTGATTTGCGTTGATTTGCAGGAATTACAACCGTATCTTGACAACGATGAGGCTTATTTTATTTGGCGTATGCCGCACAAATCTTTAAATGCCATATTTAAACCATACGTGAATGTGGGAAATGTGATGGAGAGGCTGCGTGACCTTATTACAACACCTGTTGTATCAGAGAAGTACGGTTATTCAATCCGCATTAATGAGTCGAGACTTTTGCCGGAGGAAATTACGCGTATAGGCATGTTTCATAGGCAGAAGTTAAAAAAGGCGGCTATTACCATATCGATTGATGAAAACTATGAATTGAACGATGCAGGATGCTATCGCATTCGTCGTTTAGAAGAAAAGCTGTACAAGCATTATCTCCCTAAAGATTATCGATGTGAAGATATTATCACATATCAATGGAATCAAAACCGAGAAGATAGTTTGCAAGGGCAGTTTAATTTTTATTACAGCATTACAAAGAATTCCATAAGCCGTGCCAGCATGTTATTGTATATGATACTTTTATTGGCAGTTGGTGTTCTTGGCGATTTCATATCAGAGGCTGTTCAGGCACTGATTAGACTATTTATTTAAGGAGTTACTTAAATGAAATTAATTGTTCCGATATTACTTAATTGTTTTATTGTTGTTTGCGTTTACTTAGCTGAAAAGTGCACTTTTGTACAAAAAATGCAGTATATGGTAAAGCAGATTATTATTGGCGTGCTTTTTGGCGGTGTATCTGCTTTTGCTTCGAGCTATGGTGTGGAGTGGCTTGGTGCCGTTGTGAATGTTCGTGATGCCGCACCGCTGTCGGCAGGTCTTATATTTGGTGCTCCCGCAGGTATTGTTTCCGGAATTATCGGTGGTCTTTTCAGGTGGTTTTCTGTATATTGGGGAGCCGGTACTTATACACAGCTTGCTTGCAGTATCGCAACGATTCTCGCCGGATTTATGGCTGCCGGTCTCAGAAAATTAATGTTTGATAATAAAAAGCCTACCTGGGGTTACGGTGTTTGTATTGCTGTTGCGTGCGAAGTCATCCATATGATACTGATTTTTGTTACAAATATGGGTAATTCCTCTAAGGCTTTTGAGTTTGTAAAAGGAGCCACACTTCCGATGGTAATCGGTAACGCAGTAGCTGTCGGCTGTGCTATTTTTATCATTTCTCTGTTAAGCCATGAGCTTTTCAGATTAAAGAAGCGTAGTGAACAGATTTCCAGAACTTTCCAACGCTGGCTTTTGGCTTGTATTGTGATTGCGTATCTTATTACAAGTTCTTTTACGTACGTACTTCAAAACGGGATGGTAAATATCGAGACCCAGGAGGTATTTACTATTGCGATAAACGATGTAGAAGCAGATATTAAAGGAAAATCTGATGAACATCTTCTCGATATAGCCAAGGATGTTAAGGTTGAATATGAATGTAATCCTGATGCACAACTGATGGATATTGCAAATAAATACGGGATTGTAGAGATTAATGTTGTCAGTTCGGAGGGAATCATTCAAAAATCCACAGAGACAGACAGTATTGAATACGACATGTGCAGTAAAGAGCAGTCTAAAGAATTTGTTGATACTTTGAAGTTGCAGGATTCTTTCGTACAAAAGTACAGTCCCAGAGGTAAAGACGGCAGAGTATGGAGAAAATATGCTGCTATCAATCTTGCAAACGGTGGGTTTATTCAGGTTGGTTATGATGCTGAGCAATTCCATGATATGCTTGATGCTTTTGTTATAGATTTTACAAAAAATCGTCACGTTGCCACCGGCGGATTTATTGCTGTCTGTGATGAAACACTTTCTCTTGTGATTGATAACGATTATGCAGGATTGCCTGTTTCCTCAATTGGAATCAATCCGCCTGAAGAGATGAAGCAAGGTAACACAGCGACAACCCTTTACTATGCCGATATAGTGGATGGTAAAACAGATCTTAGCGAAGAATATATGTATGTTTTTAAGTTTGTTGAAGGTTATTGCATTATTGCAGCAATGCCAAAAGCAGAAGCGGTATTTATGCGTGATGCTTCTCTTTACACAAGCATATTTATGCAAGTACTGATTTTTGCAACGCTGTTTGTGTTTATTTATATACTTATAAAGCGTGTCATTATAAATAATTTGCAAAAAATTAATGATACGCTCAGTCGGATTACAAAGGGAGATTTAAACGTCACTGTTGATGTTCGTTCAAATCAGGAGTTTTCGTCTCTTTCAGATGATATTAACTCTACGGTTTCTACGCTCAAGCGATATATCGCAGAAGCAGCTGCACGTATTGACAAAGAGCTGGAATATGCTAAACAAATACAGCTTTCAGCACTTCCCGCTAATTTCCCGGAAGATGAAGATTTTAGTATATACGCACAGATGATTGCGGCTAAAGAGGTGGGCGGAGACTTCTATGATTTTTATAAGATTAGCGACAAAACAGTAGCATTTCTTGCGGCTGACGTTTCAGGCAAAGGAATTCCTGCGGCAATGTTTATGATGACTGCAAAAACGATTATAAAGGATCTTGCGGAAGGCGGTATGGCAGTAAACGATATTTTTACTAAGGCAAATGAAAAGCTTTGCGAGAATAATGAATCAGGTATGTTTGTTACGGCTTGGATGGGTATTTTGGATCTGAATACCGGTATCGTGCATTTTGCCAACGCAGGTCATAATCCGCCTTTGATTAAACGTGCAGACGGCTCTTTTGAATATTTAAAGACACGTGCGGGCTTTGTTCTTGGCGGTATGGAGGGTGTTCGTTACCGCATGGGTGAAATAACTCTTACTCCCGGCGACAGGCTGTTCCTTTATACCGATGGTGTGCCTGAAGCTACAAATACGGAAAATAAGCTCTACGGTGAGGACAGACTCCTAACGTTTATGAATCAAAATACTTCTGTGAAAGCAATGGAGCTTTTACCTGCTTTGAAGGCTGATATTGATAAATTTGTAGGTGAAGCACCTCAGTTTGATGATATTACTATGCTGATATTTGATTATAAACCAAAAGAAGGGGGTGAGCGCATGATGAATAGAACTTTCCCGGCAAAAGCCGAATCGTTGTCCGATGTGCTCGACTTTGTGGGGCATATGCTTGAAAGCTTTGATTGTTCCATGAAAATACAAACGGCAATTTGTGTGGCTATTGAAGAAATATTTATCAATGTTGCTTACTATGCCTATCCGGAAAGTGTTGGTGATGTGACACTTCAAATTGGCTTCGAAGAGGGAAGTCGCACCATTACATTCCGTATGGCGGATAAGGGGCTTCCGTTTGATCCACTGAAGAAACCGGACCCGGATATAACACTCTCGGCCGAAGATCGCGAAATCGGAGGCCTTGGCATCCTTATCGCAAAGAAGACAATGGATTCCATCACTTACGCTTATGAAAATGGCGAGAACATTTTGACTATGGTAAAAAAAATATAAAGGAGATTAACTGATATGACGATTGAAATCAAGAAAAAACAGGAAGCAACAATTATCGAGATTGTAGGAAGACTTGATACTATTACATCACACGCGCTTGATAAGACTATCAATGAGGATATTGGAGAAACCAAAAACCTTATTCTTGATGTAAAGGGTTTAGAGTACATATCCAGTGCAGGACTTCGTGTTTTGCTTGCGGCGCAGAAGAAAATGCAAAAGATTGGCTCTATGAAATTAATTAATGTTTGTGAAGACGTTATGGAAATATTTGAGATTACCGGCTTTGCTGATATTTTAACAATTGAATAAAATCATATAAAGGAGATGTTAATATGCAATCAAACGTTTGTAAAATCGAAAAAGGCTGCAAAGATCTTGAGGCTATCTTAAATGAAAGCGAAAGAGTGGCGAAATACAATAACCTTACTAATAAGCAGACATTACAGTTGCGTTTGCTGTGCGAGGAAATCGACGGAATGCTCCCGAACATAATTGATGATTTTGAAGGCACTCTTTGGATCGATTTTGAGGACGGAATATGCAAGGTGAATATTTCTATTTATATTCCCGAGTTTAATGCAAACAAGAAGGAAGAACTTATCTGTATCTCAAAGAGCAAAAAGAATGCTGCGGCTGTGGGAATTGTTGGTAAAATTCGCAACACTATTGAGAGTTTCTTCCTGTCTGATGAACGTATGGCGACACTTGTATTGCCTTCAGAAATTGCCAATCTTGGCCCCGGATATTATGCAGGTGGTGATTGTTATTATCTTTGGAGTTTGGCTCAATACAAAGACACAGTAAAAAAGGAAGAACAAGCGGAGGCTTGGGATGAACTTGAAAAATCTGTTATTGCGTCAGTTGCTGATGATGTAACAGTTGGGATAAAAGGAAATAATGCAGAAATCATTATTATTAAAAAATTTCAATAAAAGGAGGCATTAAAATGAATATAGATTTAATTAAAAATGACGGAGCTATTTACGTGACTCTTGACGGACGTCTCGATACTACAAATGCTCCGAAGTTTGAGGAGCTTCTCTCAGAAAATTATGCAGATGCGCAGTCTTTAATCATTAATTGTGAAAAACTGGCGTACGTTTCATCTGCAGGACTTCGTGTTTTACTTGCTGCGCAAAAGAAAATGAGAGACTCTATGAAACTTACAAATGTTTGCGAACTTGTTATGGAAGTTTTTGAAATGACCGGTTTTGCAGATATATTGACAATTGAGTAAGGAATAAACAATTATAATAATATAAATCTGTGATTTATAAAGCAGCAGACATGCACCAATAAGGTAGTATTTTTTAAACCGGAAAGGAGAATTTATATGGAAAACAGAAAAAAACTTCACGACTACAGCTTGATTATGATTTGTTTGGCTGTTCTCAATCTCTTTACATTTGCAGAAACCATTATTTCGGGACTTGTTGACGGCACATTTAAAGAAGCGCTGAATACAGTAGACTCTAATATAGTTGGCGCAGTAAAGATCGTTCTTATTATATTCGGTGCGCTGATGGCAATATTGATTTTTTCAGACGCGTTTATCGGATTTAAAGGATTAAAAGTCAGCAGTAAACCTAACACTGATAAAGGATATATCGTTGTTGCAAAAGTATTCTTTGTTTTAAATATTATTGCAGTTATATCATCAGTTCTTTCTTTAATAAATAATACCACTCCTATAGTTGACGGTATTCTTAATCTTGTCAACACAGTTTTGGATACAATTATTTATGCTATCTTTATTAAGGCTGCAACAGCAGTTCGTAAGGATGCAATGAAATAAGCTTAAATAATCGTCTGCTGTTTAATAAATCACAGATTTTAAGAATGGAGGTATGCCAAACAACATTTCATGTTGTTGGCGCTATTATATGGAACTTGTTAGTGAAGCAATCGCATTTGCAGTAAAAGCTCACGACGGAATGCGACGT
Source organism: Clostridia bacterium (assembly GCA_017560765.1). GTDB lineage: Bacteria > Bacillota > Clostridia > UBA1212 > UBA1255 > Egerieisoma. The sequence goes on from JAFZEI010000002.1 coordinate 10,951, forward strand.
AAAAAAAGTGAGCTACCGTACATATTACATCCCATGGAGGCTGCCGTTATTGTGGGTACGATGACGGAAGATCAGAATTTGATTGCCGCGGCAGCACTTCACGACGTTGTGGAGGATGCGGGTATTACCATAGTGGAAATTGAAGAAAAATTTGGAAAACGTGTACGCGAACTTGTTGAGTCTGAAACAGAAGATAAACGGGCTGATTTACCACCTTCATCAACATGGCGCATACGCAAGGAGGAATCTCTCAGTGTGCTGAAAAACGCAGACGATATTGCTGTGTTGATGGTTTGGCTGGGAGATAAGCTTGCCAATATGCGTTCCATCTACCGTGATTTCAAGGTGGAGGGCATACAGATGTGGCAGAGATTTAATCAAAAGAATGTTGCCGAACAAGCTTGGTACTACCGAACAATTGTTAAATTGACTGAGCGTCTGTCTGATACCTCGGCTTGGCTCGAATACAAGACGCTTACAGAACTTGTATTTGGAAAGGAAGAATAAAAATGGATATTACGTATCGTATAGATAAAGATATTTTGTATATTGCTGTCGAAGGAAGAATTGATGCTTCAAATGCAGCTGAAGCAGAAGAAAAGATTTTCAGTATTAGAAATGATAACCAAGGAAAATACATAGTTGTTGATGCCGACAAGTTGGAGTATATATCTTCTGCCGGCTTGCGTGTGATTTTACGACTCAGAAAAGAAGAACCAAAACTTGCGATTATAAACGTTGCATCAGATGTTTACGAAATTTTTGATATGACAGGTTTTACTGAGATGGTTACTATTGAAAAGGCATACCAGAGGATGAGTGTTGATGGTTGCGAGTTCATTGCAAAAGGCGCTAACGGTGCTGTTTATCGCTACGATGATGAAACCATCATTAAGACATATTTTGCGAAAGATGCTCTTCCCGAAATCAGGCAGGAACGGGAAAATGCAAGACGCGCATTTGTTCTCGGCATCAATACAGCAATTCCGTACGGCATTGTTCGTGTGAACGATGGTTACGGTACAGTTACAGAGCTTTTGAATGCGGTCAGCGTAACAAAATTAATTCGCCAAAATCCTGACGATTTGACTCAGGCTGTAAAATATTACGTTGACATGCTAAAAAGTATTCATGCTATCGAGGCGGAAGACGGGGAGGTTCCCGATATGAGGGAAATTGCTCTTGATTGGGCTGATTTTGTTTCCGGTCATCTTCCCGAAGAGCAGGCTAAAAAGCTTTGCGCTTTGATTGCAGCTGTTCCTAAGCAGAATACGCTGATGCATGGTGACTACCATACTAATAACATTATGGTGCAAAATGGTGAACCACTGCTGATTGATATGGATACTTTGTGTATGGGACATCCTATATTTGAACTTGGCTCAATGTTTAATGCATTTATAGGATTTAATGATCTTGATCACGGAGAGACAATGAAATTCTTTGGATATACTTCTGAGACTGCAGAAAAATTCTGGAAAATGTCTCTTAAAAAGTATCTTGGCACTGAGGATGAAGAAATATGCAGAGGCATTGCAGAAAAGGCAATGATTATCGGCTACACCCGTATGCTTCGACGTGCTATTAGACGTCCGGAAGATGTTAATAGTCCTGCGAAAATTGCAAGATGCAAAGAAATGCTTAATGTTTTACTTAACAAGGTAGATACATTGGTTTTTTAAAATTTCGATAGTTAAGGAATCTTAATAAAAAAATGTACGAAAATTTGCTGTTGACGTATCTGTACCGAAATATGATATAATGATGACATTAAATGGAGGGGATTAACATGAAAGATGATGAGAAAAAGATTGATATTGCCGAGTTAGATGAGGATAATTTATCATCCGTTACAGGCGGCGAAGCTGTTGAAGAAAATAAACTTACAGTCAGCGACGATATTCTTATAAGTAAGTACAGTGGTACAGAGGTTAAAGACGAGACTATGCTTATTATTCCGATTATATAAGACTATGTGAAAATGAATATATCTGCGTAGATACACGTACTGAAACAATAAACCCGACCACTGTTTGGTCGGGTTTGTTACTTGATTTTTTAGCTTTATATTTACTGTTCGTTCTTGTAAATTTCTTTGAAATATTTATATGTGTCTACTTTCAATTCGCCGCAAGCAGCCTCGTCGCAAGCGATGATTCCGTCGGGATGCATTTGAAGAGCGCTGATTGTCCAAGCGTGGTCAACACCGCCCTCAACGCAGTGACGAAGAGCTCTGGCTTTGTTGTGACCGTTTATAACGAGAAGAACTTGTTTAGAATCACAAACAGTACCAACACCAACTGAAAGAGCAGTTTTCGGTACTTGGTTAGGGTCATTATCGAAGAAACGAGAGTTTACAATCAAAGTGTCTTCTGTTAAAGCTCTGATACCTGTGCGAGAGGTAAGGGAAGTAAAGGGCTCGTTAAATGCGATGTGACCGTCTACTCCGCTACCGCCAAGGAAAAGATCAATGCCGCCGTATGACGCAATTTTGTCCTCGTAGCGTTTGCATTCTGCTTCTAAGTCCTCAGCCATACCGTTTAAGATATTAATGTTCTCGGCAGGAATATCAATGTGATTAAAGAAGTTATCGTGCATAAAGTACCAGTAGCTCTCCTTGTGTTCTCTGGGAAGACCTACATACTCATCCATATTGAAAGTAACAACATTTTTAAAGCTTACTTTGCCGGCTTTGTTAAGTTCTATTAACTTTTTATATGTGCCCAGAGGAGAAGAACCGGTGGGGAGTCCTAATACAAATGGTCGATTTTCTTTGTGGTTATTTATCGCATTTGCAATGTGTTGTGCAGTCCATGCACTCATTTCGTTATAATCGTTTTTGATTATAAGTTTCATTCTAAATCACACTCCGTAAAATAAATTAGATTACATTTATACGCAATCTTTAACTCAAAAATTATACTACCGTTTTTTTTATATGTCTACATTTTTTATACTTGACGAAAGGCGGATGTACTTTTGTCCCATTTGGATGATTAGGGACAAAACTCCGAATACGGTGGTGTAGAGTTGTGTAAACTATCAGTAGAATTGTGTTTTGACAAAGTAGAAATGCTTTTGAAAACAGTAGTTTGATATTTTTGAAATCTTGTGGTATCATGCATTGAGCTTAAGAAAGGCGGTAAAACAAATGAATAGGAAAATTAAGATCGTTGCTGATTCATCGGCTAATATTTTGGAACTCGATAAAGTCGAGTTTGCTTCTGCACCTTTAAAAATCATTACAGACAAGCGCGAGTTTGCAGACACAGAGGAATTAGATGTACAGGAAATGATTTCGTATTTATGTACGAATAGCGGTAAGTCAAAGACATCTTGCCCAAATCCAAATGATTGGTTAGAAGCCTTTGGTGATGCTGACGATATATTTTGTGTGACTATCACAAGCGGCTTGTCAGGAAGTTATAACTCCGCTTGTGTTGCAAAGAAAATATATGAAGAGAATAATAAAGATAAAAGAGTATTCGTGATAGATTCTTTGTCGGCAGGACCTGAGCTCAGACTTATAATAGAAAAGTTATCAGAAATGATAGAATTACACATTAGTTATGAAGAAATTTGCCAAGAAATAACAAAATACCAACAAACAACAGGATTGATATTTTCATTAGAATCACTTAAGAATTTTGCCGCAAACGGGCGAGTTTCACCGATTGTTGCTAAACTTGTAGGTGTTTTAGGTATTAGATTTGTAGGAAAAGCAAGTGAACAAGGCACGCTTCAAGTAGTAGATAAATGCCGCGGAGAAGAAAAAACTCTTGCAACAATGGTTGGCTATATAAGGGAGCATGGATTAAAAGAGGGTAGAGTTCAAATTGCTCATTGTGAGAACGAGAAAGCTGCGCTAAAACTAAAAGCAATGATTAATGAAAGCATGCCAAGGGCTCGTGTAGGTATTGAACCATGCCGTGGTTTGTGCAGTTACTATGCGGAAAGGGGCGGAATGCTCGTCGCTTTTGAGAATTTTTAGGTTTTATATTTGCAATTTATACCATTTAGGATATAATCACAAGTGTAATAATTTGTATACAGGAGAAGACAATGAAAATTAAAATACTCACCTTTATTGCGAATTTTATTCTTGGAAAAGTAATTAAAGACGATGAACCAAGAGCAGACATGTTTTTGCCGATGTGGTTGCTTGCTTTTTCTTTGGTACTTTCTATCATTGGTTGTACTCTTGTAATTGTTTCAATATTTAAATTTTCATTATGGGCAGTAATTGGTGCTGCTTTAGCAATTGTTTTAGGAACAGCAGCATTGCTTTGCTGGAGAAATCAAAGTATTGTAATAATTTCTGATGAAGCATTTGTATATACCACATTTTTGGGAAACAAAAAGACGTATTATTTTGCCGATATTACAGGATTAAAGAAAAACCGTGATTCCTTGACGTTGGTGTTAGGCAAAAACAAAGTGCATATTGAAAGTTGTGCTTTTTTAACGGATCGATTAGTAAATAAGATTAATGCTCAGCTTGAGACATTATATGCAGAGCAATCTGTAAAATAACAAAGTCATTGACATAAGAGTGGTAATTGCGTATCTTTGTATATGTTATTATATATCGAAAGGAAGAATTTTATATGAAAAAAGTTATTTCAGGTAATTCAAGCTTGTTTATGAGTATAATTGAAATTATACTTGGTGTTTTGCTTCTTATAAAGCCGGTGGAGTTCACTTCCGGTATTATAGTGGGCTTTGGTGTTGTTATGATTGCAATGGGATTATTTCAAATAATAAAATACTTCCGCACGCCTGCAGCAGAGGCATCAGAAAAGGGACTATTGACTAAAGGCCTTCTTTTTGTGGTGCTTGGTGTATTTTGCGTTCTGAAATCCGGTTGGATTATTTCTACTTTCCCTGTGATTACTGCATTGTACGGAGTTCTTATTTTTGTTACGGGAATCAGCAAGTTGCAACAATCTGTTGATATGATAAGAATTAAACAAAAATTTTGGTTTATTGCTTTCATTAGCGCAGTTGTTACGTTGGCAATTTCTGTAATAGTAATTTTAAACCCATTTACTTCTACTGTTGTACTTTGGCGCTTTATCGGAATTACACTTATTCTCCAAGCAGTTATAGATCTGATTACTTTTTTCTTTTCTAAAAAGGCCAAAAAAGCATAAATGATTTTATTAAAAGGGGAGGAATCAGATATGAAAAGATTTTTCATTCTAAAAAAGCTAATGGCTTTGATTCTGTGTTTTGTAATGGTTTGCGGCTATATTTCCATTATAGCTAAACCGCAGAGAGTATCATATAAACAAGTTACGAGTTTATATGATGTAAATGTAGTTAAGCCTGCATATATAACGCAAGGACTTAGTCTTGCAGAAGATTATCCCGGAGGAATGCTCATATTTCCGATAGTCAATGCAGAGCTTCAAATGAATGAATTTTATGCAATAGAAATCTATCGTTTGGGCGGTACTGTAGGGGAAACAACAGTTACGATAGAAAGCGTGGATTATACGGCACAGTATGGTATTGATTATGAAATTTATCTTAGTCCGACGGAAACAGAGCAGCCTGTTTCAGGTGAAGCCGCTCCAATATATGCAATAGAAGAAATTAGTTACATTCCTACATTGAATAATGCCGGTATGGAAACATCATCCTCCTCTGATAATTCTGACAGTGCATCAGAGCTTTATAATGAATACATCAATCAATTCCAAGATTTGGTAAAACCGTCGTCTTCTTTTGATATTACATTTGCAAACGGCGAAAATTCAAAAATGCTTTATATAAGAACAATTCAAGACAGCACCGTAACGGATGACCTTGAATTTACTCTTACAATGAAAAACTCCTCCGGAACGGCTACAATAGGCTCACAGAATACTATGGGCTTTTCTATTACAGAGAGTAGACAAAAACCTGATGCTGTATTGGAAATTGTTAACAGTACTGTAAACAACAGTGCAGAAGTCGGATATATTACTGTTAAGAGAACAGGTAATACCGGAAAGAAATGTTCGTATAGAGTTGTTACAAAATCAGGTACTGCAGTTGCAGATACAGATTATAAAGCTGTTCATCTTGAACTTGATTTCCTTCCCGGAATGACAGAACACAAAATACCATTTGAAGTATTATCCGGTGCGGAAAGCGGCAAGCAGTTTACTGTTGCCATAGAAAATGTTAATAATGCTGTAGTATTAAATGATAAGGCAACTGTTACTTTCGATAATTTGTCAAGTGAAAATGTATCAACAAACAATGTGGTAAACTTAGGCGTGTATAATCCGTCTCTTATGAATGTAAGGGATAAAGAGTACATACCGGCAAATATGTTTGTGGAGGACAAAAAAACCGACCGCGGTGTAGGCTCTCGGGAGAAAAGCTATTCCGTATATGATAACTATGCGATATTAAAATATAACAATAAAATTTCTGCGAAGAACAATGCTATTGCAGCTGTAACAAAGGACACAATTAATTTTTCCGGTGTTAAATCTATCACTTGGTATATTGATAACTATACAGGTTCTTGCAGTTGGGATCATAATGCGATTTATGTATCTGATAATGCTAAATTCAACAGCACAACAGGAGATTATGATTTTATTCATGACTTTGCATCAGAAGGAATAGGCGACTGCTGGAATATGACAAATGTCAGCGAGGAACATATTAAAAGAACTACAGTTGACCTTGATCAAAGTAAGGTCAGCGGAAATCACTACCTTTATATGTTACTTCATAAGGGGGCATGCAGCGGAAAAGCTGAATTTAAGATATATTCCGAAGGAGCATCCTCAGAATATAATATAACGCTTAACCTTATTAAATATAAATTAAATATTATTCAACCTGAAAGCGTCAAGATTTATGATGCTGCGTCGAATCAGCTTAAAAATGTTATTCCTACGAGTAATGTTCATTTGATTCATCCTCAAACAGCAAAAGAAGATAAGAGCATTGATATTTACAGGAATGAAAACATTGTTATTAAATCAAGTTTTATAAGTGAGTTTGATGAAAACAAACCTAATCTTACCGGAGTTAAATTTTGCGACAAAGATGGTAAAAACCAGTCTAAAGTTTACCCTGTGGATTCAAACGGCATATTAATGTTTAAGCCTTCTGTTATACAGGAAATACAAGCGTATATCTTTGACGGTAACGAGATATACGTAATGCCTGTTTATGATTTTGCACCGGCAAAACTTTCTGTTATGGAATACACACCGTCTTTTGTGAATTCTAACGGACAAACATTTAAATTAAATGAAGACGGTTTCTCCGGTTCTCTTTACGTAAAGGATGAAAAAATCGGTACTGTTTCTTGGTCAAAAACAGGAAGAGAAAATAATGAATATATTGTCGGAGATACTGTAAAGTTTGTGTTTACCCCGGAAAGTAAATACTCATATAAATCATTTGATCTTGATATTAAATACTTTTCCGGAAATACAGAGGCAAATGTAAATGCGCAAGGCGGCAATATTTTGGGCGGACTTGCAGGTGATACAACTGTAACACTTCCCGTTACGGCCGCAATAACAAAGATATATCCCATTATTACAGAGTTGGATTTAGGTGTGGTTTTACACGTTATCAACCCCAATGACGGTGATTATATCGGTAAAAAAGGCGATAAAGAAAAACAAAATAATGATGGTTCGGTAACTGTTTCAGGATATAAAACAACCGATAATATGGTAGTTGATTTCAGTGCATTTAATGTAGGAGAGGTTCTTTCCGTATCTGCAAAACCTAATGATAATTATAGGGCAAAATGGAGTTATATTGACACCTTTACAGGAAAAGAACACGTTTATTACGGGGATTCATTTTTCTTTGTTATACAAGGTGTTGTAAATAATAATGCCAATGTTGTAACTTTAGAATTTGAAAAACTTGAAACAGCACCAAAAGAATTTACTTTTGGCGGCCGTGTGTCCATACAAAGACATACAATTCTCAATCCTGCAGACATTAACATGGATATTTACGATTCTCTAAAAAATGCATCTGTTTTTATAGGAAATTATAATACAATGTCTGATGACAACGGTAACTTTAAATTTGCTGCACAAGACAACAATTCTAACGTAAAACAAGATAAATTTTATTTTGTAGGTGATGAAACCATACGGGCATTGGTAAGTAAAAATAATCAGTATTTTGTTGCGGATATAAAAATTTTGGATGTTGCCAAATATTCAGATTCGGTCAATTCTGTAAATGCAAATTTAAAATTACAATATTCACAGAGCGGACCGTTTCCAAGCAAAATTACTGCAACGAATAAAAATGGTACGGAGCAACCGCAAACTATAATCTTAGCAAAGGGTGAATTAATTAAATTCGGCATGGAGCTTAATCTGTTCCTCGAAGATGAAAACAAACCTGTTAATGCAGTCAAGTGGTTCTTCGTGGATAAGGACGATATTGCTTCTGAAATGATTGAAGAAACATATTTGTTAAATAATGCATGGTACACAGAGTATTCAGGCGTTATGTCTGAGGTTGCTAAACACGGTCAAACACTTTGGGTTGAACTTTGTAATAAAACTACAGACGAAAAAGGTAACGAAGTATATACTTCGTTCGGCAAATTTAATACAGGATACTTTTTCCAAGCTGCTTCTATTGAAGAGGCAATTGTTTATTCTCCCGAAATTGGAGTACCCTCTAATATTACACATCCTGCACCAAGTATAGGTCCTGTAAATCCAACAGTTTCCTTCTATGGATTGCAGCCGGTGTTTAATGTGGGCTACGTGGGAGAAGACGAACACGGAAATGCGATAAAAACAATTACTATCGGTATAAGTTTAACTGCAATGAATGATTTCATGAAGGAAGATAAATCTTTCGGCAATATGACTCCTTTAGATAAAGCCAAGAAACTCGGTGAAATTTTGGGTAATTATGATGAGTGTTATAATTCAACCGGCAAGTTTCCGGCCTTTGCAGGTAAAGAGGGATTGACAAATGCCTTGAAAATGAATACCGCAGTGAATTTTTCACCGTCAATAGCACTATGCTTTCAATCAAACTATTATATCGATAGTGAAACTTCTGAATGGAAGTTCATTTCTACCGTTTATGTAATGGGTTTTGGCGGCAAATTAGCAGTAAATATTCCTTTTGTATTTTTCTATATTCCGTGTTTTACAAATATAGCAGTTGAGCTTAATTTGGATATTTGCCTTTGTGTAATGCCGAATACTGTTGATAAGAGTACGGGAGAGGTTATACCTCTTGATATAGATAACCTTTGGGACCCGAATATGTCAACAATGATAGGCAATTACAAAATCGGCGGTTCATTGACTTTTGGCTTGGGAATAGGCTTTAATGGTGTTGTATCTGCATCCGGCAATTTGAAAACAGCCTTGAATTTAGAATTTAACGGATTTAAAACAGGTAAGGGCTCATTGTCAATGACAGGCGGTGTTACTGTTGAGTTTTTATTCTTAAAATATTCCTGGAGCGGTAATTTGTTTTCTGTTGAATTGTTTAATTCCATAGATCCGCAGACTGCAACTTTGAAGGCAATGAAGTCTGCAATGGAAAAAGACATTATGAATTCCGTTACATTAAAAGATATGGTTTTAGATGCACACGTTGATGAAAAAGAAATTAACGTAGCAATGCTTCGTAATGCTGTGCTGAAAAATGAGCATATTATTTCTGAATCACCGGCCATGATTAATCCGTCTGTTATAGAGATTGATGACGGCATTTATCTTGCCACAATGGTTATCGGTACAGATGACGAAGAGACAGGCAAAAAAATCCATAAATTGTATTATTTTATTTATAATGAAAATACAGATAAGGTTACGGAATATGGTTTCGTTATTGACAAATACCTCTCGGATATTGCAAATAAAGGTTTAAGAGCATCAATTCTTGATAATCTTGATTCTGATGTGCAGATGCTTGATTGCGGAGATGATATTCTTATAGCATGGACTAAGCTTGGCAATCGTCTGACAAATGATGCGGATAATCTTGATATTATAAAAAATATTGGAATAGCAACATTGTATTATAATAAGAAAACAGGTGAGTTTCATAACTACAGCATGACTTCTTCCGATAATGAAAAAGAAGTTTATATAAGACCGAGAATTGTTTATGATGCAAAATCAGGTCTTGCACAGCTGTTTTACGAGAAAATGAATGTGAGCAGTTTATCTCTCGATTCGACATTAAAAGAGCTTCAAGAGCTGCCTACAACATTATGTATGAGATATAATGTGTTAGACGGTACTTCCTTCGGATGGTCAGTTGAGAACGAAATAGCAGTAAGTGATAATGCACTGCAATATTTTGATGTTTCCAATATATCAGGCAAAAATGTTTTGTCGTATGTGGGTGGTAAAGATAAAGGCTTTGTTCTTGAGGATGCTTCTGATTACGAGATAGACAGCGATTTTGTTGATGTTGAGGACTTTAACACAAAGAATTCATTATATATTCAACAGTTTTATCTGGAAGATGGTAGTGTAGTATCAGGAAAACAAATCAGAATTACTGACAGCGAATCTGTAAGTGCAAACCCAAGATTTGCAAAAGTCAGCTATGAAGGCATAGAAAACCTGCTCTTATTCTTTAAGCATAACGGAGAATATGCATATCAGAATATTAATAACATTATTTCTCAAGGACTGTATAAAGATGTTAACGGTGAATACAGATTGCATGAGGATTACATGGAGCCTACATATATTGAGGCAGATGAAGAACTAAGTGTAAATGATGACCTTATGATAATCAGCGATAATAACACAATCTATGCACTTTGGACAACTACAGAGGGTGAACAACAGCAAATAATGGCACGTTCTTTAAGTATTGCAGATATAGAGAAAATCACTGATGTGCCAAAACGTAATGCTGACGGCAGTGCTGTTTATGATAATGATAACAACATTATCACAGAACCGCTTGAAAATCCTATGTATATTTTAAAAGGAAATTGGGGTGGCAGAACGTACTTAACAGAAGGGGGCCTCAATAATTCCGAAAGCGGTAAATTTAAAAAAGATTTTGACGCAGTTGTAACAAAGTCCGGTGATTTGTTAGTTGTATTTAATGCGTATGATGTGGATTACAGCGAAGAAGGAGTAGGCATAAAAAATAATAACGTAGTTGTTTCTCTGTACGATACAGCTTCAAAGTATATTATAAATGATTCTGTAGAAGAACTTTCTTTTTCCAATAATTATCCAACTGAGGGAGAAACAGTTAAAGTACAATCGCTTATTACGAATACAGGTGTCTTGAGTGGCAAAAATGTTAAAGTTACTCTTTATGCAAACGGAGAAAAGTATTCCGAAAACACATACAAACAGTGGCTTACGGCAGAAACTAAGACGGTTGAGTTTTATTACACAGCACCTTATGGTGTAAAAGCAGAGGATGTTAAGCTTAAAATTGTTGTCGCCGAAGATGAGGAAATCAAGTGCAGTTCCGGCGAGTATTCGTTTAAAACGGGCGATTCATTGGAAATACAAGATGTTATGATGATTCCCGTAAAACAAATAGGTGCGGGCAGCAACAGTACAGCTTATAAAGTTGTGGCTAAAGTTAAAAATATGGGAAATGAGAAATATTCATCAGGGAAATATTTGCGCATAATGGATACTGATTGGAAGAATTTGATGTCTGCAATGCAAGCAGATGATAAATCATTTGATCCTGTTGTACATACTTCATACGGACAGACGCAAATAAATATTGACATTGCACCGGGAGAAGTTAAAGACGTAACGTATATTACAGAGGATATTCCGTCTGCTGTGTTTAAAAAGAATGCCGGCGGAACAGCCGCATATTTGGAGCATTATATAATTGATGATTCTGAATCGACGAACAGAGCGATTACAGCAAATGAAGAAATGTCTTATGTGAGCATCTATTATGATGGCTTAACAACGGCAGAATACGTAAGGTCTGTCAAAAAAATTAAGCTTGCGGATATTAGCTTAAAGCTTGGAGAAAGCAAAATGACGGAGTGTGAAATTACACCGAAAGCAGCGCAAACGACAGCTGAGATATCCTTTAAATCTTCTGATGAAAGTGTTGCTGTAGTTGATAGTCTTGGTGTCGTTACAGCTAAAGGCGTAGGTAAATGTACAATTACTGCAACATCAACTGACGGTGTAAGCGCAGTGGCAGAAATAACTGTTGTCGGTGATACGGAAACGGGCGATGACAATAACTTCGCAATAATTGCTGCTGTTTGCATGATTTTGTTTGCTTCTGTTATTTGTACCGTTCGCAGAAAGTATAAAGAGATTAATAATCAACTTTAATAAGGCATAATCCACAGGCCGGTGCAGTAAAACCGGCCTCGGATCTTTTTTTGGCGGAAAGCACATCCGGAATACTTTGGACTGTACGTTTTTTAAAACCTACTTCCAATAAAGTCCCTGTTATTATTCTTACCATATTTTGTAAAAATCCATCACCGTGATACGTAAACGTGATATAAGGTCCGTCACAATGTATGTTTATATTGTGAATTGTGCGAAGCGTTGATTTTTTGAAATTTGGATTACCGCAAAAACTTTTAAAATCATGACATCCTATTAAATATTCGGCTGCTGAACGCATTGCGGAAATATCAGGATAACACTCAATTTGATATACGTAATTACGATCGAAAATTGGCTTTAAGTCGCCTGCATAGCACGTATATTGATATGTTTTGCTTATGGCATTGTATCGGCTGTGAAAACGTTCAGAGGCTATTGATACTTCTGTTACACATATATCGGAGGGTAGATATTTGTTCAAGTAGTCTCGTATTTCTGTAGGTGTCATTGTTGAAGTAAAATGCGCGTTGGCTGTCATTGCTTTTGCATGAACACCTGCGTCTGTTCTGCCGGCACCTATTAAATCTACCTTTGTATTCGTCATGCGCGACAAAATATTTTGGATTTTCTCTTGTATTGTGTTTGTTGTATTTCCTTGACTTTGCCATCCGGA
>JAFZEI010000025.1 GCA_017560765.1 Clostridia bacterium
CTTTACACAGAATTTTATTATGCAGTGTGAAGTCTCTTATTTATTGCGTTTTAGAATAATGTTTGATATACTTTATCAAAAGCTTATGTTTATAATAATAGGCAGAATATAAAGAAAAGAGATATTGCAATGATAGAAGCAAGAGCAAAGCTAAAAGAAGCAAAAAGAATTGTTATTAAGATAGGTACATCGTCACTTGTATATGAAAATGGTAAAACAAATCTCAAGAGAATTCAGACATTGGCAAGAGTAATTTCTGATTTGATGAATACGGGTAAAGAAATTGTGTTGGTTTCATCAGGTGCCATTGGCTTGGGTGTGACAAAATTAAATTTACCCGGAAAACCAAGTACTGTAGCCGCTCGTCAGGCTGTTGCAGCCGTAGGACAAGTAAATTTGATGAGAACTTATGGCAGAGCCTTTGAAGATTACGGATACACTGCAGGTCAAGTCCTTCTCACAAAGAATATATTAGAAGGTGAGGAGTCGAAGCACAACTCGTTGAATACGTTTAATGCCTTGCTTGATATGAATATTGTTCCTATAGTAAATGAAAATGATACAGTTGCTGTAGATGAGATTAAGTTTGGAGATAATGACAATTTGTCAAGCATAGTTGCAAGGCTTATTGGTGCGGAACTTCTTATTATTCTAACAGATATTGATGGATATTATTCCCAAAATCCGAATGAACATCCCGATGCTGTCTTGTATCACAACATTTCCGACTTGTCAGAGAAAATAGAAGAGGCGGCCGGCGGAGCAGGCAGCAAGCTTGGAACAGGCGGAATGCTCACGAAAGTTCATGCTTCAAGAATAGCTGCAGAACACGGAACAAATTCCGTAATAGCAAACGGCAATAATCCGGAGATAATATACGATATTTTAAATGGTGTAGATATTGGTACATTATTTATTGCATCTAATGACAGTTTAAGAGAGGGCGAATAAAGTGACAGAGAACGAAATTTTAAGCTATATTACTGAATATGGAATGAAAGCTAAAAAAGCAGCTTCTGTTTTGGCAACTGCTGCTGTAGAAAAGAAAAATCAAGCTTTAGCAAATGCAGCGAAACTCCTTATTGAAAAAACGCAATACATTATCGCAGAGAACACTAAAGATATTGAAATGGCTGCTGCTAACGGAATGTCAGTACCGATGCAAGATAGGTTGCGCTTAACACCCGCCAGAATAGAAGGCATGGCAGAGGGATTAACACAGCTCATTTCTCTTGAAGATCCCATAGGAGCAATTATAGAGGGATATAAGAGACCTAACGGTTTGGAAATCATAAAAAAACGAGTTCCTTTAGGAGTTATTGGGATTATTTATGAGGCAAGACCAAATGTTACGGCTGATGCTGCAGGTTTGTGTATAAAATCCGGAAATGCTTGTATTTTGCGTGGTGGAAAAGAAGCTCTTCGTTCAAACATAGCTGTTGCCTCTGTATTTTATGAAGCTCTCGAACAGGCAGGCTTGCCCGGTGACTGTGTACAGCTTATCGATAATACTGACAGAGAAATTGCAACAGCAATGATGAAACTTAATAAATACGTAGATGTATTGATTCCCAGAGGCGGAGCAGGATTAATTCGTTCTGTTGTAAACAATGCCTCTGTACCTGTCATTCAAACGGGAACAGGAAATTGTCATATATATGTTGATAGTGAAGTAGATAAGGAAATGGCCGTTTCGATAGTTATGAATGCGAAAACACAAAGACCTTCTGTTTGCAATGCGGCTGAAACTCTGCTCGTAAATGAAAAAATCGCAAAAGAATTTCTGCCGGTTATAGCAGCAGAATTATCAACAAAAAAAGTAGAATTAAGATGTTGCGAGTTTTCCTATGATATTATTAAAAATAGCGATAAGGTTATAGATACATCTGTTTTACACGCTACAGAAGCTGACTGGGATACAGAATATGACGATTTGATTCTGGCTGTTAAGGTCGTTTCGGACTATAAAGAAGCAGTACAACATATTAATTGTTACGGCACAGGTCATTCGGAGGCAATCATAACTACAAACTACGATAAAGCAAGATATTTCCAAGAAAATATTGATGCTGCTTGTGTATATGTCAATGCGTCAACAAGATTCACAGATGGCTTTGAATTTGGTTTTGGTGCAGAGATAGGCATAAGCAATCAAAAACTTCACGCAAGAGGCCCTATGGGACTTAAGGAATTAACGACAATTAAATATGTTATTAATGGTAATGGCCAGATAAGAGGATAATTTAGATGTTATACGTGATTTTTAAAAAGCGTATTTCTGATTTTATCGCCTAAATTCAAACCGGCAATACCACAAATAGAGCCTATAAGCAAGCCGCAGAGTAACATCGTAAGGATATCCTTATTGAAAGAAATGCGGCTTTCTAATATCCATCTGATAATTACAAGGGCAAACATATATACAAAACCCACAAGTGTACCATTAAACCAGCCTTTTGACTTTGCTGCTGCAGTGGAATAGAAGGCTGAAATAACAATGCTTATTAATATAGTGCTTAAAAGTGCAGGAGACATATACTCTTCGGGAAAATCTGTTATTTTAATTGCGTATCCTATAATGAAAAAAAGAGGTACAGAAATTAAAAATGACATTACTGTTCCTTTTATGAAATAGTATAGTCTTCCGTGAGAATCTATAACATGTCTTTTTTGTATTTCTTTTGCCTTTTCCTTTGCTGCTCTTTTTGTGTAGTTACTTTTAGGTGTAATAGTAGGGGTATGATAGCTCATATACAATCTCCAAAAATATCTTTTAGTTAAAAGATATGAGCTAATTTAAAAGCTTATGAATTATTTTATATTAAAGAATAAGGCTGCATTTGTTCCTAATATTTTTTCTTTATAATCATCAGATAAAGGAAGTGCTTCAATAAAATCAACAGATTTGTCAGGTGATTCCCATGGACAATCGCTGCCTAAAAAAATATTTTCGATAGGGTGTTTGTTTATTATCTTCATAGCTGTATCAGTGCTATCCATATATGTTGCTGCCATGGCTGTGTCAAAATATACATTTTGCAAGCCGACTAGATGCTCAACAACATCGTCCCACAACTTTAAACCGCCGAAATGAGCTAAAACCATTTTTAATCTAGGGAATTTTTTTGCGATTTTAGCGCTTGCCTCAGGCATAGCGTGAACGAGCTGCGGACTATAACAATCCCATCCTGAGTGAAAGACTATTGGTAAATCTAAATCGGAACACATTTGATAAATAGGAAACAGTTTTTCTTCATCAATAAAAAATCCTTGGTAATCCGGATGTAATTTGATAGCTTTAATTGAAAGATCTTTTATGCGCTGCAATTCATTAAGGGCATCGGGATTGTCGGGGTGAACGGAGCCTGTTGAAATCATTGCATGGTATTTCTCATTATTCTCAGCAGCAGTGTTATTAATTGTAATCTGTTGGGAGGGAGATGTGGAAATATTTAAATTTATAAACTTGTCAATGTTCAAACTTTTCATATATGAAATGGTACCGGATACAGTACCGTTTGTTGCAGGTGTGATGCCGGAAATAACAGCAAGGCGGTGGAGTGCCTTTTCTGCAATTTTATCGGGGAAAGTATGAGCGTGTGCATCTATTATCATATAAAAACCTCTTCTTTTATTTTTCTATGATATTATACCCCAACAAACGTATACTGCAATATTTATTTTTATATTATGCTTTTTTTTCGCAAAAAGCATAATGTGAGCGATCGTATATTATCATTGCATAATTAATAACATTTTCACCGAAACGATATTGTAATTGATCCATTGTGGATTCTATTTTTTCGGATTTGTTTATTCTTTGTGCTGTTCCCCATAGGTCTAATTGGTAGGGAGTGCCATAGGGGACAAGATTAATTGCACGAACACTGATGGAGCGAATATCATGTGTCCATTTATATTTCTTTTGAAAAAGAGCATGTCCTTGTCTTGAAATGGCTAATGAACTTTGTGTAGGTGTGGGTAGGATGCATTGGAATTCGTGATTGTTGAATTCTGAATCTCTAACAGAGATTTGAATACCGCTTGCAGCCAATCTGTTGGAACGTAACTTTTTTGCAACTGTTTCTGATAAAGCAAATATTAGATGCCATACATCGTCATTGCATTTTAAATCGGTAGGCGTTGTAACACCATGTCCGATGCTCTTAACGGGAGATGAAAAGTCACAATCTGATACGGGACTGTTCTCTAATCCGTTGGCATATTCCCAAAGTTGAGAGCCGCTTTTTCCTAAAATCTTCTGCAGACATTCCGGAGATTCTTTTGCAAGATCTCCGATAGTTTTAATATAAACTGAATTTAATATTTTTGAAGTTTTGCGACCAACTCCCATTAAGTAATCAACAGGTAAGGGCCAAATGTCTTTTTTAAAAGATTTTTTATCGATTACCGTAACTGCGTTTGGCTTTCTTAAATCTGATGCGAGTTTTGCAAAAATCTTATTGAAGCTCACTCCTACTGATACAGTTATTCCCAGCTCGGAATGGATTGTTCTTCGTATAAGATTTGCTATTTCTTCACCTGAACCGAAGAGCTTTGTACTTCCCGTTACATCCAACCAACACTCGTCAAGTCCGAAGGATTCTATTTTATCGGTAAAACTATAATAAATGTCTCTTGCTGCCTTTGAATATCGCATATAAGTGTCGTAGTGTGGTTTTACCGTTATTAAAGAAGGACATTTAAGCCTTGCCTGCCAAATTGTTTCGCCGGTCTGTACACCGTATTCTTTGGCTTCGTAACTTTTAGCAAGTACAATACCATGACGATCCTCCGGATCTCCGCATACAGCAATGGGTTTGCCCTTTAAACCGGGGTTCTCGGCACATTCTATAGAAGCAAAACAGTTATTTATATCACAGTGAAGTATTATTCTTTCCATTTCTTTGTTCCTTTCTTTTTCTTTTGTTTTTTACATTTTGCTATTGACAAGCAATGCGAACGGTTGTATCATAAAAGCGAACGGTGATTCGTTGTTGTGAGAGGGATTATAACACGAACGTAAATGCGTGTCAACACCCTAAAGCGAATAAATTTTCGCATAAGTATTTATAGCGATTTATAGAAAGTGAGTTTTAAAATGCAAATAGGTGATAAAATTAGAAATGCAAGAAAAAGAGCCGGTTTTACACAAAAAGAGTTGGCGGCAAAAGTTAATGTAACAACGAGATGCATTCAGTATTATGAGGCTAATATCAGAAAACCTCAAAGTACGGAGATCATCATTAAGCTTGCGGCAGCTTTGAATGAAGAAGTAAATTATTTTCTTTCTGAGCAAGAGCTTGCCATAATGAGAGAAAACGAGATGTTTATCGGAGAAGCGGAGTCAAAATATGGCAAAACAGGTAAGGCACAAGCAAACCATATTATTGAGAGTGCACAGGCATTGTTTGCAGGCGGAGAACTTGCGGAGGAGGATAAAGAGGCATTCTTCAGAGCGATAACAGAGATATACTTTGATTCAAAGAAGAATAGTCAACAAAAATAGCATGAGTCATTATATCGCGGAGAAGGTAACTCAATTAAAAGAGGATTATGGCACAGATAATCCTTTTGATATTCTTGAAGCGCTTGGAGTAACGGTAAAATACAACTATGAGTTTACTAAAATAAAGGCGTTCTATTATATTATGTTTGGGAAGCCTTATGTTGTTATAAATGGTAATTTAGATACCTACCAAATGAGAACGGTTGCAGCGCACGAATTGGGACACCACATTTTGCACAGCGATCTTGCCGTGAATTCACCTTTAAAAGAGTTGGGTTTTTATGATATAAAATCAGGACCTGAGTATGAAGCAAATATTTTTGCTGCAAATCTGCTCGTTGATGATGAGAGGTTGGAGAGCATGTTGCAAGAGGAATCGGACTTTTTTAGAATATGTGCAAATTTGGAGGTTGCACCTGAGTTAATGGCCTTTAAAATGAAAACTTTTAATGTGAAAGGGAAGCGTTATAATATCCCAATTACATTTAAAAGTGATTTTTTGGCAAAATAATAAATAAAACTTTTGAATTCTTTAATTTTTATTGCACATACTTGTAGAAGGATGTTTTAAACAATATCTGATGTTTATTTTTGAAATAAAGAGAGTGTGTAATAAATGAATCAAAAAAAGAATAATAATGGAGATTTTAATAACAGAATAACTAATCCCGTAAATCCAAATGAAGGAATTTTAAAAGGTTTGGATTATGCAAAAGATGCTTTTTTGCATAATCCGATTGCTTCAGCTACAGATACCACTGGCTATGTTCAAAGAGTTCCGTTTGGAGAGTTTGAGGCAGGTTCTTACGAAGATATGTTTGATGTTCCTGTCTCTTACGAGAAAGAAAAAAGGGATTAATATATCTTAATATTTTTATTAGGCAGAGTTTCAGCACTTTCGTTGTGTCAGACTCTGTTTTTTTGTTGATTTTAAACAAAAATAAAGTCCAAAATAAATTTCTAAAATTATAAAAAAGGTATTGCAATCTTACATATATTGGTGTATTATTAGCTTGTCGGTGGTGATTTGAGGAATTTTGAGGTTCCTAGATGAATAAAAGTGGTTTTTGTTGGACAAGAATTGCGTTTTCGAGAAAAATTACTTACATAGACATTTTTTACTAAAGATTAATTTTCTTAATGAGAAAACAAAAGACAAAACCCGTAAGGGAAATAGGATTTACAAAAGATAAAATTTTAATTTACTAAAGAAACGTTTTTTAAGATACAAAGGATTTAAAAAACACAAAAGCTATTAAAACTGTACGTATGATAAGATGCTTAGGCATCTCGTAAAAGTACAAAGGATAAATTCTTGAAAGGGGAACTCGGCTGTGTTTTATGGAGATAGTTTCGTCACCATTGACACAAAAGGCAGGACAGCTATTCCTGCAAAATTCAGAGAAGAGCTCGGCGATAAGTTTTTTCTTATGCGGGGCTTTGATTTGTGTGTATCCGTTTATCCCGCAGAGAGATTTGAAAAGCTTGCACAGTCTTTCAAAGAGATGCAGACATCAGACGAGGCTTACAGAATATTATCGAGAAGAATTCTTGGCTCTGTTCAAGAAGTTGAATGTGATGCGCAGGGCAGATTAAGTATTTCTCAACCTCTTCGTGAGTTTGCAGGATTTAAGAAAGAGATCCACGTTTTAGGTACAGGTGACCATATTGAGTTATGGGATAAGGACGAATACGACCGTTATTATAATCGCTATTGTACAGGTGAATCTTTTGCCGAAGCATCAAAGAGCTTAGACTTCTAATGGTGTAAAGATATGGCAGAATTCAGTCATGAACCGGTATTGTTACAGGAATGTATAGAAATGTTAAATATAAAGCCTGACGGTGTTTATATTGACGGAACTTTGGGCGGAGCAGGTCATAGCTCGCACATTTTACAGAAATTAGGCAAAAATGGTATTTTAATTGGTTTAGACCAGGATATAGATGCAATCAGAGCGGCTTCTGCAAGATTGGAGAAAGTGAAAAAAGACTATAAGAGCGAAGCAGAATATGCTATAGTCAAAACAAACTTTGAAAAGATGTCAGAAGCAGCAGAAGATGTTTTAAAAGATAAAGGAAGAGAATTGAAGATTGATGGTATTTTACTTGACATAGGAGTATCGTCATATCAGTTCGACGAACCTGAAAGAGGATTCAGCTATCGCTTTGATGCACCTTTAGATATGAGGATGAATCAAGAAGCTGAATTAAACGCAAAAACTGTAGTTAATGAATATTCAGAAAAAGAGCTGATAAGAGTAATTCGTGACTATGGAGAAGAAAAATGGGCTGTTGCCATAGCAAGAGCAATTTGTAAAAAAAGACAGGTAACACCTATTGAAACAACTTTTCAGCTGACAGAAGCTGTGAAGGCTGCTATTCCGCCAAGAGCGAGGCAGGAGGGCGGTCATCCGGCAAAAAGAACATTTCAGGCAATCCGTATTGAAGTTAACAAAGAGTTAGAGGTACTTGAGAACGGAATTGATGCTGCACTCGACATTTTGAGCGAAAATGGTCGTTTGTGCATAATTACGTTTCACTCTTTAGAAGATAGGATTGTAAAAAACAAATTAAAACAGGCTGCAAATCCGTGTACATGTCCGGCAAGTTTTCCGGTATGTGTCTGCGGAAAAAAGTCAAAGGGGAAAATTATTACAAACAAACCTATTGTTGCCACCGAAAATGAGCAGTCGGTGAACAATCGTTCTCACAGCGCCAAGTTGCGAGTTTTTGAAAAAAGATGAGTTTGTAGTAAGTAAAAAGAACAAAAGATAACAGGTGGGGACTAAAAAATGAATAGGGGAAACAACGCGTATCAGTACGATTATAACGCAACTCAGGAGGAGTATATAATTCCTGAAGAAAAAATAGAGGAAAAGAGAATTATACTCACTGAGCTTAGAAGAAAGAAAGAAGACAAGAAGACAAAACGCAATATTATTGTTGGTATTACCATACTTGTAATGATGGGATTGACAGTCGCTTTCCGATATGCATCGGTTACACAGATCAATTACGAAAATCATAAATTAGAGCAGGAATACCAGCAAAAAACTGCAGTAGTGCAAAATCTTCAAGTAGATATCGAAAGCAATATGAATATTGCAGAGATAGCTGAAATAGCAGAAACAAAGCTTGGAATGCATAAACCGTTTTCTTATCAAATTAAATACATTGATGTAGAAACACCGGATCAAACGGAGTATAAAAATACAGAATTTACAAAAGAGGAAAATAATGATGATATTCCGTTTGTTAAAAGATTGTTTAAGGATATAAAGCAGTTTTTTGGAGTGATATAATTACGGGAGCACGGCATATATTTTACCGTATAGGACAGGAGGCATGGTAGGGTGGCTAAGAATTCCCGTAATGTTGACCGTGACAGCGGCAATAAAACAAAAAAGAATAATGTAATTAGGGCAGTGATGTCATACGAGAGTGAGGACAGAGACGATAAGATTGCAGGAAAATCAATTGCAGTTTGTGTTGCGGTTATGGCTCTTTTGGCAGTA
Organism: Clostridia bacterium; assembly: GCA_017560765.1. Taxonomy (GTDB): domain Bacteria; phylum Bacillota; class Clostridia; order UBA1212; family UBA1255; genus Egerieisoma. The sequence continues at coordinate 9,028 of JAFZEI010000025.1, forward strand.
CTGCTTTTTCGCTTTGCTTATTATCAATTTATAAAGGGAGATTATTATACCAAAAAGGCATATACACAGCAAAATTCATGGAGGACAATTTCTGCCAAACGAGGCACTATTACAGACAGAAACGGGAATGTCTTGGCAATCAGTGTATCTTCTTATTTAGTTAATGTAAATCAAAAAATTATACATGATAATCCGTCAAAAGGTCTGACAGTAGAGCAATACCAAGAAAAAATAGCAAAAGGCTTGTCACAATATCTAAATATGGACTACAATCTCATTTTAAAGCAGATAAAAACAGAGGGTAGATATAAACTAATAGCAGAAAATATAAATTTGGAAAAAGGCGAAGCAATAAAAGCTTGGTTAAAAGAAGAAAAAATAAAAGGTGTTTATGTAGATGAAGATACTACGCGTTATTATCCTAACGGAAATCTTGCAAGCCATCTTATTGGTTTTACCGGAAAAGATGATCAAGGACTCGTTTGCGGTGTTGAAGTTGCGTTAGATGAGCTACTTACCGGTACGGATGGCAGAATAATCACAGCAGTTGATGCGGCGGGCAATGAACTGCCGTATGATGAGGTGACAAGACTTGATCCTACAGATGGATATAATGCAGTTCTTACGATAGATGCAACTATTCAAAGTATGGTCGAAAAGGCGTTAAAGGAAACAATCAGCGAATTTAACGTAATCAAAGGCGGAGCAATTGTTGTAATGCAACCTGATACATGCGATGTTTTGGCTATGGCATCTTATCCTGATTTTAATTTAAATGATCCGTATGCGGCGCCTCCCGGAGAAGATGAGAGCACATGGATAGGTAATACGGAGGATAACGTAAAAAAACTCTATGAAACTGTTTGGAGAAACAAAGCACTCACAGATACGTATGAACCGGGATCTACATTTAAGTCCATTACGGCCGCTATGGGTATTGAAGAAGGCCGTATAAACAAAAATTCGATTGTAAGTGACGCACCTCTTGATTTGTCAGGTTGGCAAATTCGTTGTTGGAGAAAATATCAGGACCACGGCTCAGAAACTTTTGCCGACGCAGTTAAAAATTCCTGTAACCCTGTATTTTCAAAGCTTGCCCTTGATATAGGAATTGATAAGTTTTATGAGTATATAGAAGCTTTTGGGTTTAAAAGCAAAACAGGAATCGTACTTTCTGGAGAAGCTAACAGTATTTTCCATACTAATCCTACGGAAATTGACATGGCTGTTACGTCTTTCGGACAAAGAGTTCAGATTACTCCCATACAATTGGCAACGGCGTATTGCTCAATTGCTAACGGTGGAAAACTTATGAAACCCAGAATTGTAAAGGAAATTACTGACAGTAACGGAATTGTTGTAAAAAGCTATGAATCCCAAGTCGTTCGTCAAGTTATTTCAGAAAGCACATCAAAAGAGCTTATGAACATGTTGGAACAAGTTGTAGCTTCAGGTACGGGAAGTAACGCATACGTTTCAGGTTACAGAGTTGCAGGTAAAACCGGAACTTCACAAACAACTACATCAGAAACAGATGGCCGTTACATAGCATCATTTTGCGGAATAGCACCTGCTGATAATCCTGAAGTTGTTATTTTAGTAATGCTTGATCACCCGGCGCCGGAAGATGGCACATCAGCCTCAGGAGGTAAGCATGCGGCACCTGTAGCAGGAGACCTTATTGAAAAAATACTTACATATATGGAGATTGAAAAAAGATATACTGAGCTCGACAAAACAAGCATGATGGTAAAGAAATACGTTCCGAATGTATCAAACAAGACAGTAGAAAAAGCCATTGAAGAACTAAAAGCGCAAGGATTTTCTTACATTATTGCAGACGCTGACTCAAGTGCGGACTTGTCAAAGCTTATAGTTACAGAGCAAATTCCACGATATAATTCATACGTTATGTCCGGCTCAAGCGTTGTGCTTTATACGAGTCAAGAAAGCACAAGAAAAACAGTAACTGTGCCAAATCTTGTTGGATATTCTCTTGCGGAAGCAGTAGAAACACTGAATAATATGGGACTTAACGTTCACGCAAATAACATTGGAAACGTAGTTTCGCAAAGCATAGAGGCGGGAACGGTCGTAAACAAGGGCTCTGTAATAGAATTGGAATTAATTAATAATGATACGGAGGTTGCAGGTTGATGAATTTATATGATGTTATAAAAACTAATGAAATAACAACAGAATATAATGGTACTTATGACATTAGCAAAATTAATATAAAAACAATAGAAATTGATAATAGAAAATGCGTAGAAGGTTCATTGTTTATCTGCATAGAGGGTTATGTTACAGATGGACATAAGTTTGCTCAAAAAGCTGTAGTAGCAGGAGCAGTTGCTGTTGTCGCGAAAAATCCGGAAGCTCTTGCCAAATATGGAATAGCTTTAGATGTACCTGTTATTTACACAAAAGACACACGCAAAGCCTTGGCGGCTTTTAGTGCATCTCTATACGGAAATCCGTCGCACAAAATCAGTCTTGTGGGAATTACAGGCACAAAAGGAAAAACAACAACCTCATATATGATAAGGTCTATATATAAAGCGGCAAAACTTGACACAGGTCTTATCGGCACAATATGCAATAAAATAGGAGACGAAGAAATCCCCACAGAGCGCACAACACCGGAGGCAAATGTATTGCAGGAATTACTCTGCAAAATGAAAGAAAGAGAAATTAATACATGTATTATGGAGGTTTCCTCTCAAGGATTGCACCTTGACAGAGTAGGTTTTTGCAAATTTTCTACAGCAGTATTCACAAACCTCTCAAAAGACCATATAGGCGAGAATGAACACGCGAATATGGAGGAATATGCAGAGGCAAAGGCAAAGCTTTTCTCTATGTGTGGCAATGCTTTAATTAATGCTGATAACTCTTATTCTCATATCATGATAGAAAGTGCAAAAAAATCGTCAGCAAAAATTTATACTTACGGTATAGATTGTGAGAGTGATTTTAAAGCAGAAAATATAGTAAAAAATTTTAACGGTGTGGAGTATGACATTGTTACCGCAAAAGAAACATATCATATAAAGGTGCCTATACCGGGGAAATTCAGCATATACAACTCACTTTGCGCTTTTGCATGTGCGTATATAGAAGGAATCTCTCCGAAATGTGCAATAGACGGATTGGAAAACGTATTTGTACCGGGAAAAGCAGAAAATGTTCCAACAGGTAAAGATTTTTCTGTATTAATCGATTATGCCCACAATCCTGACAGCTTTGAAAATATATTGACAACAGTTAAAGAGTATGCTAAAAGAACTATTTTTGTTTTTGGCTGCGGTGGCGACCGTAACAGGCCGAGAGCTCTTATGGGAGAAACTGCCGGTAAATTTGCTGATTTTACGATAATTACATCAGATAATCCTAGAAGTGAAAATCCCGAGAGCATAGTGAAGGATATAGAAAAAGGCATAATTCCCACGGGCGCAGACTATATTTGTATTGTGGACAGGAAACAGGCTATTGAGTATGCAATAAAAAATGCACAGCCCGGTGATGTTATTATTTTGGCAGGAAAAGGACATGAAACAGAACAGATTTTTGCAGACAGAACTGTCCATTTCGATGAAAGAGAAATAGTGAGAGAAATTTTGAGAGGAATAGAGGAATAAGGTAATTATGAATCTGAACATAAAAAAAATTGCAGAATATACTTCAGGTACATTGTACGGCGATAAGGATGTTATTGTTACAAATGGTGTTATTGACTCGAGAAAAGCAGAGCAAGGCAGTCTTTTTATAGCTCTTAAGGGAGAAAATACAGATGGTCATCGTTTTGTTGAGACTGCATTTAAAGCAGGTGCCGCTGCAGCAATGGTGCAAAAAGGATATTCCGTAGCAGCTGAAGACAGAAATGTTGTGGCAGTTGATAACACAGAAAAGGCGATGGGTGACATAGCTGCCGGGATAATACGCGAAAGAGGAAACTCTCTTATAAAAGTGGCAGTGACAGGCAGTGTAGGTAAAACTTCCACAAAAGACATGATTGCTTTTGTTCTTGCGCAGAAGTACAAAACACTTAAATCTAAGCTTAATCACAATAATGAATTAGGTCTGCCGTTAACAGTTATGGGATTGGAAAAAGAGCATCAGGTACTTGTTGCGGAAATGGGAATGCGCGGCATGGGACAGATTGAATATCTTACAAATATTGTTAAACCTGACATTGCGGTTATTACAAATATAGGAGTTGCGCACTTAGAACTCCTTGGTTCGAGGGAAAACATTCTGAAAGCCAAACTTGAGGTTTGTAAAGGTATGAAGGCTGACAGCACACTTGTGCTTAACGGTGATAATGATATGCTTTCTCAAGAAAATATTGTGCGTAATATTTTGTCGGAATATGGTGTTTCGTGTCCGAATATTATATATTTTGGTACAGAAGGTAATTCTGATTATAAGGCAGAAAATATACACGGTAGCAACTATTTACTCTTTACACCGTCAGGGGAGAAATTTGAGATTCGTCTTAAGGTTCCCGGTGTCCACAATGTGTATAACAGCATGGCGGCAATTTGCGTTGCAAATTCTGCAGGGATTTCTGTAGAGGATGCTGTAAGAACTCTTTCTGAGTTTGGAAAAGACGTTTCAAGACAAAAAATCATCGAAATGCCATGGGGATACATAATTGACGACACATATAATGCAGGTCCGGAGTCTATGGAGGCATCGCTTTCTGTATTGGGAGAAATGAAAGCAGATTTAAAAATTGCTGCTTTGGGAGATATGCTTGAGCTTGGAGAAATGACTGAAAAATCCCACAGTAAAGTCGGAATGCTTGCTGCTAAACATGCGGATATACTCCTTGCGGTAGGTCATAATTCTATGTTATATTATGATGTGTTTTCGGGGGAGAAAAAAATACATACAAATGATTCGGCGGCAGGAGCCAATGTGTTGCTTCCGCTGATAAAAGAGTACATCTGTAAAGGAAAACGACTTGCCATACTTGTAAAGGGTTCAAATGCTATGAAAATGAATATTATTTCCGAAGCCTTGATTCATTTTGGCGTATAAGTTGCAAAACACGGAGGTTTATTTATATGACAACTAAGTTGACAATTGCTTTTTTAGTTACGTTTGCAGGAGCGGTGTTGCTGGCTCCGTTTTATATTCCGCTTTTAAGACGTTTGAAATTTGGGCAGACAATCAGATACAATGGGCCGCAAACTCATCTTAAAAAGCAGGGTACACCTACTATAGGAGCTCTTATTTTTATTACACCGCTTATAATTGTTTCCCTTGTGATGTATTTTGCTGATATTGCACCTCAGATAATTCCGTTGCTTTGGACTACGGTTGGCTTTGCTTTTGTTGGTTTTCTTGATGATTTTATCAAAATCAGAAAAAAGAGCAAGGACGGTTTAAAACCTTACCAAAAAATGGTTCTGTTATTTGTTGTTTCTTTAGCTTTTGTTTTTTATATTACTTATAAAGATTATGTTAATAATTCTATCATTATTGAGTTTTTTGGGTTAAAAGCAAGCTTGAATATTTCATGGCTTTTTATTCCGTTTTCTGTGCTTGTACTTCTTTCTGCAACAAATGCAGTTAATCTTACAGACGGTCTTGACGGTTTGTGTGCAGGATCCTCGTTCATTGTTTGTATGTTGTTTACGGCAATTTCTATTATGCTGTGCCCAAATGATTCTGTTGCATATTTTTCTGTTGCAATGGCAGGCGGATTGCTCGGGTTTTTATTATTCAATGCAAATCCGGCAAAAGTATTCATGGGAGACACAGGCTCTTTGGCTATAGGCGGAGCAATAGGTGCTTGCGCAATTATGCTTCAAAGACCGTTGATTCTTATTATTGCAGGTGCAGTTTTTGTAATAGAAGCATTGTCCGTAATACTTCAGGTAGGTTTCTTTAAGATGACGAAAGGCAAGAGACTTTTCCGTATGGCGCCTATACACCATCATTTTGAACTTTGCGGATGGAGTGAACGAAAAGTTGTTATAGTATTTTGGATTTTTACGTTACTGTGCTGCATATTAACTTTTTTATCCATAAAATAATCTGATTTTTAAAAGTAAAGCAAGCAAAGAAAGGGGAGGTGGAGCAAGTGATTCCGTCTGATAATAAAGAAAGAAAGAATAAGAGTAATTCAATGGAGGACGTGAAGCGGCGTGTACGTGAAAGCATACGATATAATCAGCCTGATTTTTGGTTGCTTTTATCAATCGTTTTACTTTTAGGTTTGGGAACCATGATGGTTTTCAGTGCCAGCTCTGCCACTGCCTATGCATCGAAGGCAGGTTCTGCCTATGCAGTACTTAAAGACCAGCTGTTAAATGCTGTTATAGGTGTTGTTGCAATGGCTTTTGTGAGCTTTATAGATTATAAGTTTTTAGCAAAATTTACAATTCCTTTTTTTATTGGCTGCAATGTTCTTTTGGTGCTTGTTCAGGTTATGGGTATAACTCTTAATTATGCAAAGCGTTGGCTTAAAATCGGAATAACATTTCAGCCTTCGGAATTCTACAAAATTGCAGTTATTCTTTTTCTGGCCTATGTTTTTTCGAAACCTGGTTTGTCTCACAAGGCAGTGCGTTTGATGGGTGTGGTAATATATATTATTCCCGTTGGAGTAGGTATACTGCTTCTTGCTTTGCAACCACATATAAGCTGCGTTATGATAATAGGTCTCGTTATGGTGGCAATGATGTTTGCCGGCAGGGTTAAATTGCCAACATACATTTTAATGGCTGCAGGCGTTGTAGGATTGGCGGCAGTTGTTTTTGCCTCCGGAATGGTTGACTTCTCATATATAGGCGAGCGTTTTACCACATTCCTTGATCCTGAACGTGATACATCAGGTGACAGCTACCAAATTATGCAATCTCTGTATGCAATTGCATCCGGCGGACTTTTTGGAAAGGGATTTGGTCAGGGTGTCCAGAAATACCTTTATTTGCCTGAACCGTACAACGATTTTATTTTATCTATATTGGCAGAAGAACTTGGTTTTGTAGGCGTAGCTCTCGTTCTCGGCTTATTTGCATTGTTTATTTGGCGAGGCTTTAAGATTGCACGTCATGCGCCTGATAAATTTTCTTCGCTTACTGCCTTCGGAATTACCATGTTGATTACAGTTCAGGTTTTAATGAATGTTGCAGTTGTAACGTCTTCTATGCCTGTTACGGGAATTTCTTTACCGTTTTTTAGCTATGGAGGAACTTCACTTGTTATTCTGTTGGCGGGTATGGGAATTCTTCTTAATATTTCAAAACAGTCTCATTATGACAAGTTTTAATTACCGCCCCATTCACGGGTCCACGTGACATTCCGTAATGTCACCACCTAAAGCACGAATTTTTTCGGTTAAGCCGTCATATCCTCTTTTTATGTAATCTTCATCGTATACGGATGTCTGTCCGTGTGCTAAAAGACCGGCAATTATCATAGATGCGCCGCCTCGTAAATCATAAGAATACAGAATATTGCCTTTTAGATGATTTCTGCCTGTAATATGTATTCCGGATTCAGTATGTTTGATTTTTGCTCCGGTCTTCATTAACTCTTCTGCTGCTTTAAATCTTTTTGGAAATATTTTATCTATGACATACGTTTCTCCTTTTGCTACTGCAAGAAGGGGAAGTATAAGTGATTGTGCATCTGTCGGAAAAGATGGGTAAGCATCAGCAATAATAACTCCCGGTGATTTTAGTTTTTTTCTTATTGCTCCATCTGAAATTTCAATGACTGACTGCTCCTGGCCGTCATATTTATATTTGTGCTCTTTTATATTGCATCCCATGGTACGCAAAATATCTAAAGTTTCTTTGCAATGTGCGGGAATGCAACCATGTACGGAAATGCCGTCGCCTACTGCAGCTGCTGTAATAAAATATGTAGATGCTTCAATTCTGTCAGGTATTATTTTAAATATTAGATTTTCTTTTGCATAATCCTTTTGTCCCTTTATTTTGATACATCCTGTTCCTAAACCTTGTATTTTGGCGCCTAACTCCTTTAAATAGTTGCCGAGACACAAAATTTCCGGCTCGGTGGCGGCTCCGTAAATAATTACACTTTCTTCTAATCCTGCTGCTGCCAACATTGCGTTTTCTGTGGCTCCTACGCTGGGAAACTTTAAATAAATGTTTTTCGTAGGCTCTGTGTTACAGTCAGTCCTAAACACTTTTGTTTTTATATGTGTGTTATTCAAGGTTGTTTCTATACCCATTTCACGCATTGCGGTCTCGTGAATATCGATTGGCCTCTCTCCGATTGTGCAACCGCCGGGATAGGCAACTTCTGCTTCTTTTAATCTTGCTGTAAGTGCACCTAAAAAGGTTACGGAAGATCGGCACAGACATGCTTTGCTTGCTTCTATTTTAGACTTATTTACATTTGTGGCATCTACTTCAATGATGTTTCCCGGACTCTTTTTTATGAACTTAACTTTGCAGCCAAGATCTTTGAGAATATCCATTGTCGTTCTTACATCGGAAATATCCGGACAGTTGATTATTCTTGAAATACCTTTGTTAATTAATGTTGCAGACAATACGGGCAAAACTGCATTTTTTGCACCGCTTATCATAACATCTCCTTTTAAAATACAACCTCCGTTAATAGTATATTTTGTCATATATTTCACCACGTAATTATCAAATCAATCTGTAACTATTCTATGCCCAAAAGGTCGATATTGTTACTTTGTGTCTATCTTTCGCATATCAAAAGGGACGAAAATTTGTTTTGGGGCCGGACTTGAAATATTTTTTTGATAATGTAGAATAACAAGGAAACAAAAAGTATGTGAAGGGAAGAAAATAAAGTGTTTCGCAACTGCAAATATGCGATATTTGATTTAGATGGTACAATTACAGATCCTAAGGTAGGTATAACCACAAGTGCTAAATATGCACTTAGTGAATTGGGGTATAAAGATCAAGCAGAACAAGACCTAACTTGGATGATAGGTCCTCCGCTTTTAGACACATTTATAAAACTCACAGGACGTGATAGTAGTGAGGCGCAAATATTAGTAGATAAATACAGAGAACGCTATAGTATTTTAGGTGTACATGAAAATACACTTTACCCAGGTATCAAAGATTTACTTGAATTATTAAAAAAGAAAAATATATGTCTTGCAATAGCATCTTCGAAGCCGACAATTTTTGTAGAACAGATTCTCGATGATTTTAATATTAAGGAATATTTTACTGTAATACAAGGCAGTGATATGGCAGGAAAATATGTTGAAAAGGAAGATGTGCTTAATATAGCGTTGGAAAAATTAGGTATAGCTTGCGATAAAGAAGAACTAAGCAAAGCAGTTATGATAGGAGATAGAAAATTTGATGTATTGGCAGCAAAAACAATCGGCATAAAATCAATTGCCGTAACATACGGGTATGCTGTTAAAGGTGAATGGGATAATTTGCATGCAGATAAATTTGTATCTACAACACAAGAGTTGATTTCACTTTTCTTACTTAATTAAAAGTTTTTCAAGCTCAGCTTTTTTGCCGCGAAAAACATTTAAATCAATTGCTTGACCTTGATGACCGGAAAGAATTCCGGAGTCAGAATATTGCCAGAATTGCCAATCACTAACTCCAAGGAATAGAGGGTTAAAATAAATATTACGAATCCACAGAGGATACGCATCATATCTGTCTTTGATATACAGAGAGTAAGCTTTATACGTTGTGTATATTATTGGCTTAACACCATAAAAACGTTCCAGCTCATAAAGAAAATCATTGAGAATAACTTGAACTTTTTCTGCAGAAGGAGGATTTTTATAGTAATCCCCGTAAAACTCTACATCAACAACAGGAGGGAGCATTCCGCTATGCTTGCCCACAGTGGAAATAAAGTTTTCTGCTTGTGTAATACCGCTGCTGTCATAGCTTAGAAAATGGTAAGGCGAAGCATAAATTTCTGTATCAGCTATATTTTGCCAATTATCAGCAAAGCATTTATCTACGTGGTTACTGCCCTCGGTTGCCTTGATGAAAGCAAAAGATATATTTTGTGAAGCAAATTCTTGCCAATCGATTTCGCCTTGATAGCGAGAAACATCTATGCCAACAGTATCATAAAGCGAAAGAGTTGGCTTTATGCAAATCATTAAAACTATAAAATATATGACAAATAGTATAAATGTTATTTTTCTTTTCAAAATATAATTTGCCTGCTTTCTTCTGACAGTTCGTCAATTTCTACATCAGTCATGTCTGACAGAGGCTTGTAGATTAAACCCGTCGTAATATCTTTATATGTGTCAGAGGATAAATATTCCAAATTTCCCGGTTTGGCAGGGGGAACTTCCTCTCCGGAATGTATATTGCGCACGCCGAGAATACGGTCGCCAAGCATAAACTTTTTGCCGTCAAAAACAGGACGCTTATTGTATTTATGCACCCAACTGCAAAAACCTAATTCGCCGCACATTGTAAGATGTTCATCACTAAAAGGATTGTAAACATAAATGTAAATACGTTTGCCTGTTTTATTTGTAAAGGATAATTTAAAACTGTCATCATAACAATCAAGACACATGTTAAAGTGCTCGCAAGATATTTCAAAAGGCTCAAGCATATTAATATATACACTTTTTGGCGTGTTTTCTTCATCTGATGTGTAAAAAGCAATGTGCTTTGAAACAGAAGAAAGACCTTCTGCACCGCGCATGGTACAACACCAAAAGGCCTCGGTTATATTGGCACCGCCATTTGGCGCAAGTATTTTTTGAAAAACAGTAACACATTTGTCACATCCGAAACCGCCGTTTATACGTTGAGCGTAACATAGAGCATTTCTGTATATTTTGTTCGCAAGCGATAAATAGAAGTATTTACATGTATCTTTATAAAGCTCCATGGCACAAATCCAAGAATCTACAATGGCGCATGGCTCGGTCCAAGAATCTGTACGTGAGAACCAATTAAAATTAGCGTAATTTTCTGTCATGCCGTTTGTTGTATAAATATCAAAAATTTTCACAGCAATATCTAAATATTTAACGTCCTTAGTTACAGAATATAACCTAAGTATACCGCGACAAGCAGATAAGGTGGCATGTGTTTGCATTGCACTTTCGATAAAATTGATTTTTGAAAACACCTCAAGCATCTCGTCAGCAAGCTCTTTGCACTCTTCAAGTCCTAAAATCTCGTATGCTTGAGACAGAGCATCAAGGCACATAAAGGCACAGCCGATGTCAGTAGAAATAAGCCAATTACGTACCTTTCCGCAAATATTACCATCATATCGCCCTTGGCAAGATGTGCGCTCTTTTGCGGAAAGGGGATAATCTTTGTACTTTCCCATTAATGGCAAATATAGGTTTTTGACAATATTTATGGCAATATTTTTTGCCGCCACATCATCGCAAAGAATATAGTATTCAATCAAACCGCGAAGCAGCCAATTATGGCCGGAAAGTTGCTGCTCGTCAAAAAGTTGCAAGCCCGTTTCCGAATCAATACCGTATATTTTACCAAGGTAGCCTTTTTTGTTAAGCTTGGAGGGAAGTATTCTCAATATTTCGCGAAGGTAAGCCGGCTCACGACGTGTTGATGACTTTAATTTTACAAGAGCAAGAATCGTGCGACCTTCCCAATCTCCGGGCCAGCCGCTTTGGTCAGCACCGAAAATATGCTCCGGTCTGTAGTGCCTTGACTCCATGCGAGAATAGTTAAGATTTATGCGTCTTTGCAAATCGCCGTATATGTGAATTTGTTCAGATGAGAAAAAACAAATATTGTCCATTTGAAATATTCTCCTTTACATAAAGCTACACCGATTATACCACATAAACAAAAGTATTTAAACCGTTGACTTTTAATGTTTTTTTATTTACAATGCCACAGATTAAAATGCTTATGAGGGTTGTTATGAAATCTAATTATAAAATAACAAAATATACTTGCTATCTGTTTTATATAATGCAAGGCACTCTTTTAAATATTGCGGCGGTGCTTTTTGTGCCGCTTCAAGAGCAATTCGGGCTGTCATATATGAAACTCGGCACACTTATTTCTTTAAACTTTGCAATACAGCTTACCGTGGATATTGTACTTAGCAAAATGGTTGACAAAAAAGGTTACCGGCTTGCACTTCAAATATCATCTGCAGCCGCTTTTATAGGATACGGAATATTTGCGTGGATGCCGAGGCTTTCCGCTAATCCGTATTTATGGCTTATGATAGGAATGGTATTTATGTCTGTTGGCAGCGGATATATGGAAATTACAATCAGTCCGTTGATACATGCACTTCCTGATAAAGCTAAGGGCAAAAATATGGCACTTTTGCATTCTTTTTATGCATGGGGGCAGTTTGTTACCGTTGTGGTGACAACAATACTTTTAGCAGTAATAGGAAGAGAAAATTGGCATTTGATAGTAACAGGCTGGATGATTTTTCCTCTTGTGGGACTTATTTTATCTTGCATAATTCCTGTTCCCGAAGTAACGGCAGAAGAAAACAGTTCTTACAGTTTAAAAATATTTAAAGAACCTATGTTTATAGTTTTCCTTTTGATGATATTTTTCGGGGCATGTTCAGAAAACATAATGGTGCAGTGGAGCTCTGCATTTATGGAGCAGGCAATGGGAATAAAAAAGGTGATAGGTGATATTGCAGGAATGAGCATGTTCGCTGTTATGTTAGGCCTTTGCAGAGTAATAAGCGCCATGACAGAGAAAAAAATAAAATTATATCATTTTATGCTGTATGGATCATTAACTGCCTTTGTTTGTTATTTGGTGGTAGCAATGACAGATGTGTCTGTGCTTGCTCTTGCATTTTGTGGTTTAACAGGTTTTGCCACAGCTATGCTATGGCCCGGAACGCTTGTTTTTGCCGCAGAATACTTCCCAAAAGCAGGCGCATGGCTTTTTGCATACCTTGCAATTGCCGGAGATTTGGGAGGCGTTTTCGGACCATGGCTAACGGGAACTTTAGCCGATAAATCAGGTCTGAAGGCAGGAATGCTTGTCTCGGCAATATTTCCGATTCTTTCGGCAGCGTGCATACTTATTTATTTGAGAAAGTGTAGAAAAGATAAACAGCTCCGTAAATTATAGGCTGGTGTCCCAAATAAATCCAAAGAGAATGGCGTCCGCAGAAGCGTAAGAATCTTGCGGGCGCATTTTTATGCGGTACATTAGGTAACAAGCTTTCTTTTTTGTCGTAAACGGTGCGTCCTAAAACAGTACCTACCATAAACCAGCCGAGATTAGGCACGATGGGGAAATAATCAGAAGCCATATAGCCTCGTGAAAGAATACCGAAAGGCACTGTCCAAAAGCTGTCTGAAATCATGCTTTTAGTAGCAAAACCCATTAAAATAATGACAATACCGATAATTGCAATTGCCCAAGTAGGCAAGTGCTTGTATAAGGCATAGAAAATCATGCAAAGCCCTAACAAGTGAAGTATACCGAAGTGGATTTGAATTGACGCATCAGCAAGCTCCAAAAAGTACATTCCGTATGTGACGCCTGTTATAACCATGCCGCAAAGGAAAACGATAATGCCTCGCTTTAGGTTGTGGCGTCCCAAAGTAACACATATACCTGACATGACAATAAAAAGCAAACTGCCATAATCGCGTATTATGTTAAAAAAAGTAGGTGTATCGGTTGTCATCATCCCGAACATTTGCAAATCATAAATTGTATGAACGATTATTACACCTAATATGCAAAGACCGCGAAACGCGTCCAATTCCCATATTCTCTTTTTATTAGCCATATAAATCACCTGCTGACTTCTGTTTTCTGACGCATTATACCATTAATCAAAAACGTATGGCAATGATTTAATCATATCACCTAAATGGTCTGTGTATGTCTTTCGCACTACGGAATGTTCTGCCGTTACATCGACTGTCATATCATCTCCCCAATTTATATAAATACTTCCCAGTTTGTCTGAATATTTTACGGGAGCAGTAAGCTTGTTGGTTGCTCGGTGATATGAAACGGTGACATCGGATACTTCCCATTTTGCAAGGGTGATGTAAATGTCTTTTCCTATAATGCCGTAAACATCATCGTCACGACCTTTTTCTACAGAAAAGTAATCTATACGCGTGCCGCGCTCAAGAACTTTATATGTCTTAAAATTTTGCGAAACATACTTTATGAGTTTTCGGCCGTCGCTAACTCTGCTGTCTGAGGAGGGACAATTGAGAAGAACAACAACAGCTTGTATTCCGTCTGTTTCAATAAAGAAGACAATACACCTGCCGGCACCGCTTGTGTAGCCCGTTTTGCCACCTGTAACCTCATCGTATTTTCCAAGCAAAGGATTTGTGTTTTTAAGGTTGTGACCATTAAGATATATTGAAGAAGTAGAAATTATTTTGCGAAAAAGCGAGTGCTTGTATGCCTCTTTTGCAATTAGAGCAAGGTCGTAGGCTGTAGTATAATGGCTTTCTCTGTCAAGTCCGTGGGGTGTTTTAAATTGTGTATTTGAAGCGCCGATTTCCGAAGCCTTGTCATTCATCATGTTGCAAAAATCCTCAACAGAGCCGCCTATGTGTTCTGCAAGAGCTACAGCAGCATCATTCCCGGAATTTAACATCAAACCGTAAAGTAAATCGTGTACGGTAATTGTTTCTCCTTCAGCTAAATGCATAGTGGAACCTTCTGTGTATGCAGCTGCTCTGCTTACTGTAACCGTTTCGTAAATATCTTCACAGTTTTCCACGGAAACTATAAACGTCATTATCTTTGTAGTGCTTGCCATGGGCGCTTTGGAATAGGCGTTTTTCTCATGCAGTATGCGGCCTGCACGCATATCCGTTACGATACTTCTTGTTGCAGAAAGCTCCGGGGGAGATATTGGGGTACTATCTTGCTTTTTGCCGCCCACACTGTATGTAATCAGTTTGTTAAGGCGTGCTGTTACGTCTTTTTCGCTAAGCTGTAATTCCGGCAAATCTACGGAATGTTTTTCTTTCGCCATGGATGCGTATGCTGAGATTATATATGAAATGGTTACTCCGGTAAGCAGAAGACAAAATATAAGCTTAATGCTTATTTTTTTTAATATGGCATCTTTTAATTTCATAAGAAATCCTCCTCATATGTTGACAATTTTTGTGACAAGCATTCACTTAAATATTTATATGACAGCACTTAGAAATAAATGACAAAATAAAAGTAAACACTCATTGAAAGCAGTTGGCGTTTGTGGTAGTATTATCACATTGTATTTTGCAATCAGCTTTAAATTCGAAAGTGGTGTGAAGAAAATGAATTGTGTAGAAAAATCCTATAGCAAATTTGTCAGAATGTTCGTGCTCTTTGCGATGGTTTTTGTAGTGGTTACCGCAGGGTTATCCGTAGGATATGCTGCTGACATGAACGATCCGTACGGAGTTATAGTGTCAGATTTAGAGCAACTTGACGGGGCAAAGCATGCAGAACTTTCAGACGGTGTTAAAAACATAATCAAAAGAGCAAGACAGCTTTACGAAGTGAAATGGACAGCACTTTCCGAGATAGAAAGCTATCCGGGCAGCGGACAAAATTTATACTTCCGCGAAGGAGTAGAGTATCAAGGCATTCCGTATGGTCAGCCTGTGCACAAGGGTTCTTACGTGGGCTTTGACAGTACAATAGAAGATTTTGTGGATGTGACTTCTGATGCGCAAAGCGATATGTATACTACATACGGAGAAAACACATGGTATTATGATGAGTATGGTGATCCCATAAAATACGGACCGTATTATGCAACTGACTGTAGTGGTTTTGTTTCGTATTCTTGGGGACTTTCGGGCAGAAATACAACGGGTATGATTGCTGAGGCTACTTATAAAAAGGGCGATAAAGAATATGATAAGGCGAGATTTCAGTATGTGGGCAGAAAGGTAGAAGATCTAAAGGTAGGATATGCTCTTAATAAAGCTTATTCTCACATTATACTTGTTTATGATATTGTTTATGACAAATCAGGCGACATACTTCAAGTATCTACTTTAGAGCAAACACCGCCTTTTATGAGAATGCGAGTGTGGGGCGCAGGCGGTAATTCCGGTACGCTTCAGGATCTTCAAAATAAGATTGACGGCAGCGGCTATGATATTATTCGTTATACAGGAATGGATAATGTTAAATTTGAGCCTTCTGATGCTATGCCTGTTAATAAAGAAAAAATGAAGAATAATGTGAGCAACCCTATAAGCTCTACTGTTTCAAATGGTGTTGTTACAGGTGTGGCAACAGTAACAGAAGACACATACGTTCTTGAGGGTTGGGCGTACAACGTCAAAGATATAAAGAAAATTGAGTATTCGGTAGACGGCGGAGAGTGGAAGGCTGCAGAAACAGAAAAATGCGGACAGATTTTAAAATACAAAGCCCCGTCAGAAATAAAAATTACGGGAGAACAGAGTGTAAAAGTAAGAGGCAATACTTCTGACGGTTATTACGATATTGCTGAATTTACAGTGAGAAAGTCCGGCGGTGATTACAGTTTTGTGGCTTGCTTCGACGAAATGTCAGGGCTTGTTTTAGGTTCTGCAAAAAATTCTGTAATAGAAGCGTCTATTGATTTAGATGAACCTGACGAAAGTAAACTGACTATGAGAGGTTGGGGAGTATGTACAGAGTCCGTAAGGAGCTTTGAGTACAGGATTGACGATGGTTTGTGGACAACATTGGAAACAGATTTTAGGCTTGATGTGTATAAGAGTGTGAAGGCTTATAAGCAGTATTGCGATGCCTACAATTGTTTTGATGGCGGTATCGGATTTTCTCATCTTGAGGGCGGCAAATCTTATACGGTTTATGTACGAGGTGTGACTGCTTCAAATGATGTTTTTGAGTTTGCTGCAATCAAAGTTAATCTTAAAGAGGAAACGATAACGATTTTCGGAATAGAAATGCTTAAGAGTGTATTCAGACTTATATTGTTGGGTGTGATTTTGCTTGTAGTTATAATTGCAGCGATAGTTATTTTCTTGGTTATCAAATCAAAGAAGAAAAAAGCTGCAGTTAGCGATACAGATGCAACAGAAGAAACAGTAGCAGAAGAGGCGCAAGAAGATGGCGGAAATAATGCTTGACGCATACTTTTTGCGGTGATAGAATGATTCTTGTAGTTAAATAAAGTTCGGGGAGCTTGTAAGGCAGGCTGAGAGGAAGACATCGATCTTCGACCCTTTGAACCTGATTTAGGTAATTCTAACGCAGGGATGGGACTTAAGCAATTAAGACGTATTCTTACGGGAGATATCTTCACAGGTATCTCCCGATTTTTTTTATTTTGCATTGTTACACAGCAAATAATTTGTTTGAAAGGTTAGTGATAAGTGACATGAAATTATTTATGGGAAAAATATTTGACATCTTTTTTAAAGGCAGTAAGCCTGCTCTATGGGATGACATTGCAGAAAATTGGTTGTTAATTTTATGCGTTGTAGTTGCTTTTGCAGCCATTATTACTGTTTGTGTAGTATTAATCAAAAAGAAGAGGGGAGAGCCACATGTTTCCGAAAAGGCAAAACCTCTTTTTGATGTGCGCTCACTGTCGTTCGCGGCGATGTGTCTGGCTGTCGCTTTTGTTTTGTCTTTTATAAAAGTAGTTGATTTGCCGCAAGGTGGGGGAATTACTCCCGTAAGTATGCTTCCTGTCATACTGTTTGCGTACATATATGGGCCAAAACGCGGCTTTATCGTTTCTTTTGCTTACTTTTTGTTGCAATTGTTGCAAGGCGTATATTTCCTGAATGTGGTGCAATTTTTCTTTGATTATATCTTTGCCTTTACAATTATCGGCATTGCAGGATTCTTTAAGAAAAATTTACTTTTGGGAACGATTTCGGCGCACTTGCTTCGTTATTTATCTCATGTTATTGCGGCATACGCATTCTTTCGCGAATTTAACCAAACAGGTATCAATGATACGGCATACTGCTTAATTTACAACAGCTTTGTACTGATTGAAATGGTAGCCTGCATCATAATAATTTTGATACCGCCCGTTAAAAACAGCATTGAAAAAATGAAACGCAATTTACGCAAATCTGTCCGCTAATCATTGCGGATATTCAAAATCAGCGTCTGTACCTGAATAATTTTCTAAGATATGCAGATATTCTCTGCATATTTTTTTTGCGCTTTCTAAATCGAGCTCTCTGTAGTTGCCGCATTCTTCTTCGGAAGCTCCGAACACTTCTCCGCTGTAATTTATTATATCTTTAAGGATTTGCTTTAATATTTTGTAAACAGTTGCCTTTGGCAAGTCTCTTGTGAGTAGGTAAAAACCTGTTCTGCAGCCCATAGGGCCAAAGTAGATTATATTTTGTCCGATTTCACTGTTTCTGATAAAAGTGGCAACCATGTGCTCGGTGGTGTGCATTTCCAAATGGCTCATATAATCACCGGCATTAGGTTTTTTTACTCTCAAATCAAAAGTCGTAATATCTCCGTCGATTCTTGAAACATACATACCCGGTACTATTTTATTGTGATCTACTTGAAAACTTGTTATTCTTTCCATGACTTTAGTAACTCCTTTAGAAATATGGAAATTATAGCAGACCGGAAAAGGAAAAGCAAAAATAAATATTGATACCCATATCCCTTAAAAATATTCTGCCGTAATTTGAAAAAACGGCCGAAAATTTATCTCATATAAGAAAAAATTCTGCCGAAATCTAAAAAAACGGCAGAAAATTTCCGTGGGGAAGATATTGACAGAGATAAAATATTAAGTATAATAATATTAATAATGATTATTGTTATTGTTTGATGTTTAGGAGGGTGAATATGAAAAAATACAGCAGACAAAGAGAAGCTCTTTTGACAGAACTTCGCGGCAGATATGATCATCCCACGGCAGAGGATTTGTATTTTAGTTTAAGAGCAATTATGCCAAACTATAGTCTTGGTACAGTTTACAGGAATCTGGCAGATTTAAGCGCAGAGGGAATAATTTTAAAAATAACTTCAGGTTACGGACCTGAGCGTTATGACGGAAATATTAAACCACATGGACATTTCACGTGTAAAAAGTGCGGAAAGGTATACGACCTTGCAGGCTTTTACGAAAAACACATCGACGGACAAAAAATGGTAGAAGAGCTGCAAAAAAGCGAAGCAGCCAAAGATATTTCAACTATTAACGAAATACGAATAATGCTTTACGGTACTTGCAAAAACTGTTAAATATAAAATAAAGCAATCAATTGAGCATTTGGACCCTTCAAATCATATATTAAAAATGAGATGATATATGATATTGAAGGGTTTTTTATGATATATATGGATAACGCGGCAACTACATGGCCAAAGCCGCAAAAAGTAAAAGAAGCAGTAGCAGAAGCATTGGAAAACGCAGGCAATCCGGGACGCGGCACGCACCAATATGCCGTATGGTCCTCGACGAAATTAGACGAGGTAAGACGCCAGACAGCAATGTTCTTCGGAATACAAGACCCATTGCAAATTTCATTTACACTAAATGCTACACACGCACTGAATATCGCAGTTAATTTGTGTTATGGCAAGATATTAACCACATCGATGGAGCATAATTCTGTTTTAAGACCAACGGTAACGCGAGGATATTACAGTATAGTAGATGCAAATACAGAAGGCAGTATTGATTTAGAAAAATTTAAAAATAACATAACTGCGTTGACAGGTGCCGTAATAATGACACATGCCTCAAATGTAACAGGTGAGGTTTACGACATCGCACGAATAGGCGAATTTTGCCGAAAAAAGGGAATATTGTTTATTGTGGATTGTGCTCAAAGTGCAGGAATAGTCCCGATAGATGTTCAGGAGATGAATATTGATGTTTTATGTTTCACAGGCCACAAGGGACTTTTCGGCACTCAAGGCATCGGCGGAATTTTTGTATCTCCCCACATAAAAGTGAGACCGTATATGTCAGGCGGTACAGGTAGCCACAGCTTTTTGCTTAAACAGCCTACTGAAATGCCGGATTGTTTTGAAACAGGTACGGTCAATACCCATGGAGCAGCAGCTTTAGGGGCAGGGTTGGATTATGTAACAAAAATAGGCATAAATAAAATGCAAGAAATTCATACGGCACTATGGAAATATTTTTCAAGTGAGGCGCGGAAAATAAAGGGTATAAAAGTATATGGCCCCGACGCAGAAAACGACGGAAGTTTAAAGTTAAACACAGGCATACTTTCTTTAAACATAGACGGAATGGATTCTGCCGAAGTGAGTGCCGAACTGGCAGAAAACGGTATATGCACAAGGGCAGGCTTTCATTGTGCACCGCTCGCACATAAAACATTGGGAACAGACATGTGCGGAGGAACGGTGAGATTCAGTATGAATCATTTAAACACAAAAAAAGAAATAGATACTATACTCAATGTGTTGCGGGAAATGAATTAAAGAGATATAATTCAAAAAAACGGGAAGGTGAAAAGATGAAATTTGCAGTAAACACATATAGCTTTTCAAAAGCAAAAAAAGAAGACGGCAGCCCGCTTTCGCAATTTGAGATGATAGACGCAGCAAAAGCAATGGGCTTTGATGCGGTAGAAATAGTTGGACTTATGAATGGTGAGGAAGATCCTATAAAATATGCAAAAAAATTAAAAGAAGCGGCCAAATCAGCCGAAATTGAAATATCTTGCTATACTATCGGAGCGGACATGCTTTTAGACGGAGAAGTAGAAAGAGTAAAAAAAGAAGTAGATATAGCAGAAGTTTTAGGTGTACATTTTATGAGACACGATGCGTCTTGGGCTTGTCCTGAGGGCAAAACACTTGAAGACGTGCTACCGACCATTGCTGATGGCTGCAGAGAAATTACGGAATATGCGGAGAAGAAAAATATACGCACCATGTCGGAAAATCACGGACACTTTATGCAAGACAGTGACAGAATGGTGGCGCTGTATAAGGAAATAAATCATCCTAATTACGGATTGCTTTGTGACATAGGTAATTTTATTTGTGTGGACGAAGAAAATACAGCGGCAGTAAAAAATGTTGCACCTTATGTAATTTATGTGCATGCTAAAGATTTTTTGAGAAAAACAGCAGAAGAATGTGCGGACGGCGTTCCGGAGGGTTATTATCCTACGAGAAGCGGTAAGAATTACAGGTGCGGCACGATAGTAGGAGAGGGAGTTATAAATGCAAAGGAATGTATAAAAATACTTACAGAGCAAGGTTATGACGGATATATTTCCGTAGAATTCGAAGGACTGCAAGAACCGATGTATGCAATCAAAAAGGGACTTGAAAATGTAAAAAGTTACATAATTCGTACTTGATTTAAAAGAATGAAAGATGTACAATGAGCTGTGGGCGTTTTGCCCACAGCATTTTTGTTTAAATATTACTAAGATAAGGTGGCGTTTTTTGAAATGAATTTTTTAGAACAGATTTGCGAAAGAGCAAAGAAAGACATTAAAACAATCGTTCTTCCTGAGAGTGAAGATATCCGTACAATAAAGGCGGCAGCCATGGTACAAGAAAGAGGCATTGCAAATATCGTTTTGGTAGGCGATCCTGATAAGATCAGCGAATTGGCAGCAGGCTTGGATATTTCAAAGTGCAGAATTGTAAATCCTGCTACATACGAGAGATTTGATGAATATGTAAATGCTTTCTATGAGCTCAGAAAAGCAAAAGGAATGACACCTGAAAAAGCAGAAGCTACAATGAAGGATTACGTATACTTTGCTACAATGATGGTTAAAATGGGCGAAGCAGACGGTATGGTTTCCGGTGCGGCACATTCCACAGCAGACACAGTAAGACCTTCACTTCAAATTCTTAAGACAAAACCCGGCACAAGCATGGTTTCAGCATTCTTCGTTATGGTAGTACCGAACTGCGAGTACGGTGCAAACGGTATTTTCGTTTATGCAGACAGTGGTCTTGTGGAGAATCCTTCATCAGAGGGACTTGCTGATATAGCTATAGAGTCAGCAAAATCATTTAAGCAGCTTGTTCAAGAAGATCCTATCGTTGCAATGCTTTCATACTCAACATACGGCAGCGCAAAGAGTGAACTTACAGAGAAAGTTATCGCTGCAACAAATATAGCAAAAGAAAAAGCTCCTGAGCTTATGCTCGACGGAGAGCTCCAGGCAGACGCAGCTTTGGTTCCTGCTATCGGACAATCAAAGGCTCCGGGAAGCCCTGTTGCAGGTCATGCAAATGTACTTGTTTTCCCTGACCTTAACTGCGGTAACATTGCATATAAACTTACACAGAGACTGGCTAAAGCAGAAGCTTACGGACCTATCCTTCAAGGTATTGCAAAACCTGTCAACGACCTTTCAAGAGGTTGCTCTGCAGAGGATATCGTAGGTGTTGTAGCTATCACTGCTGTTCAGGCTCAAGAATAATTTTTAGAGTTAACAAAATTCAGAAAGGCGGAGAGTTATGAATATTTTAGTTATTAACTGCGGTAGTTCATCACTTAAATATCAGCTTATCGATTCATCAAATGAAAATGTTCTTGCAAAAGGACTTTGCGACAGAATAGGTATTGCAGATTCATTTATTAAACAAACAGTAACAGGTAAGGATGCAACAGTTATTAATGTTGACCTTAAAGACCACAATATTGCTATTGCAGAGGTTGTTAAAGCTTTAACAAGCAAAGAACACGGAGTAATTGAGAGTTTGGCAGATATTTCAGCAGTAGGACACAGAATAGTTCACGGCGGAGAAAAGTTCTGCGAGTCAGTTATTATTAATGATGAGGCAATGAAAGCAATTGAAGATTGCGTACCTTTGGCTCCTCTTCATAATCCTGCAAACATAATAGGAATTAAGGCTTGCCAGGCAGCTATGCCCGGTGTTCCTCAAGTAGCAGTATTTGATACAGCTTTCCATCAGACAATGCCAAGCGAAGCATATATGTATGCGCTTCCTTATGAATATTACACAAAGCATGGCATTCGTAAATACGGTTTCCACGGCACATCACATAAGTATGTTGCAGAGCGTTGTGCAGCTCTTATGGAGAAACCTATTGAGGATCTTAAGATTATTACATGCCACATAGGAAACGGCGGCAGCATTGCAGCAGTTAAGGGTGGTAAATGTATGGATACATCTATGGGATTCACTCCTCTTGATGGTCTTGAGATGGGAACAAGAAGCGGCATTCTTGATCCTGCAGTTGTTCTTTTCCTTATGGAAAATGAGAATCTTTCTTCAAAAGAAATGAATACTGTTCTTAATAAGAAATCAGGTCTTGCAGGTGTTTCCGGCGTAAGCAGTGATATGAGAGATGTAACAGCTGCTGCAAAAGAAGGCAATGAGAGAGCTAAATTGGCACTTGATATTTTTGCATACAGAGTTAAGTCATATATCGGTCAGTATGCAGCAGTTATGAATGGCGTTGATGCTATAGTATTTACTGCAGGTATCGGTGAAAATGATATTGCAACTCGTTTTGCATGTGCAAGCGGACTTGAGTATTTGGGAGTTTCAATTGACGCTGATAAGAATAACGTAAGAGGCGGCGAAGTAGAGATTTCCGCAGATGGTTCAAAGGTAAAAGTTTTTGTAATTTCTACAAACGAAGAACTTGCAATAGCAAGAGAAACTGCCAGATTAACAAAATAAAATTTATGCTTGACATTAAGTGCAGAGGTGTTTATAATACCCTCTGTTGCTTTATGAGCATAAGACTGTTTCGGCAGTGTAATACACGGGAGGTGTAAATAAGATGATTTGTCCTAAGAGAAGATGGTCCAAGGCGAGAACTCGCACAAGAAGAGCAAACTGGAAATTGGAGGCTCCCAATCTTGTAAAGTGTCCTCATTGCCACGAATTCAAATTATCACATACGGTTTGCGGCAACTGCGGTTATTACAAAGGCCGTGAAGTCGTTGCAATGGCTGAAGATGAGAAATAATATCATTCAGTTTGTGAATTGAGACATGACAAACCCGGCTGATGTCCTTATAAGACATTATGCCGGGTATATGTTTTTATAGAGCTGTAAAACAGCTGTTTACGGAGGTGCAGGGCAATGAGCAGACAAGGAACAGTTGCCATACTTGGTCGCCCTAATGTGGGAAAGTCGTCATTTTTTAATTATGTAACAGGAAAACGTATTTCTATTGTAGAAGACGTTCCGGGAGTTACACGCGACAGGATATACGAAGAAGTTGAGTGGAGCGGTAAACATTTTACCCTTATTGATACAGGCGGATTGGAGCCTAATTCAACAGATACAATATTGCAGCAAATGAAGCGTCAGGCTGAGCTTGCTGTTGAGCTTGCTGATGTCATTTTGTTCATGTGTGACATGAAAGACGGTGTTACAGCAAGCGATATGGATATCGCTACACTTATAAGAAAAACAAAGAAACCGGTAATACTTGTAGTTAATAAAGTAGACCATGTAGGAGAACCGCCTGCCGATATTTACGAATTTTATAATTTGGGATTAGGCGATTTTTATTCAATATCCTCAGCACACGGTCTGGGTATAGGCGAGGTGCTTGACGCGATACTTGAACAATTGCCGGTATTTGAAGAAGACGACGAAGAAAGTAACTTGATCAGAGTTGCTGTTGTAGGCAAGCCAAATGCAGGTAAATCTTCACTTATTAACAGAATTTTAGGAGAGGAAAGAGTAATTGTAAGTGACATTCCCGGTACAACAAGGGATGCAATAGACACTTATGTAACAAAAGACGGTCAAGATTTTTGCTTTATTGATACTGCCGGTATGCGTAAACGCGGTAAGATTACTGACAACATTGAACGCTACAGTATAATGAGAAGTTTAACTGCAGTAGACAGGAGCGATGTCGTAGTTATAATGGTGGATGCCAAGGATGGCGTTACAGAGCAAGATACAAAAATTGCAGGTTACGCACATAATAAAGGTAAAGCGTGCATAGTTGCTATTAATAAATGGGATTTGATAGATAAAGAAACAAATACCATGGATGATTATAAAAAGACAGTGCAAGATAAGCTTAGTTTTATGCTTTATGCACCTGTTGTGTTTATTTCGGCGCTTACGGGACAAAGGGTTACAAAGCTTTATGAAATGATAAAATTCGTTGCAGACCAGGCAGCACAAAGAATATCCACAGGTATGCTCAATGATGTTCTTAATGAAGCGGTTGCTATGGTACAGCCTCCGTCTGATAAGGGCAAGAGGTTAAAGCTTTATTATATGACACAAATTAAGGTAAAACCACCAACTTTTGCCGTATTTGTCAACAGAGCAGATCTTGCGCATTTTTCTTATATGAGATATATAGAAAACAGGATAAGGCAAAACTTCGGATTTGAGGGAACTCCCATTGTTTTTAAGATTCGAGAAAAAGACAGCACGGATGTGTAAAATTTAGGGGCGAAACATATGATGTACTACGTATTATTAGGATTGGTTGCCGTAATCGGTTATTTGTTGGGTAGCATAAATACTGCAGTAATTTTATCTAAAATTGTGTATAAACAAGATATCAGAACACAAGGCAGCGGCAATGCAGGAATGACAAATATGAATAGAGTGTACGGTAAAAAAGCTGCACTTTTTACATTTTTAGGAGATTTTTGCAAGGGCATTCTTGCAGTTCTTATAGGAAAACTTTTACTTGGTTTGGCCGGTTTTGATACTTCATACGGCGCGTGTATTGCCGGAATTTTTGCTGTAATAGGACACAATTGGCCGATTTACTTTGGCTTTAAAGGAGGAAAAGGTGTACTCACTTCTTTTTCTGTGCTCTTAATAGTAGTGCCTATACCTACGTTGATTGTTTTTGCATTATTTGTAATTTTAGTTGCTATAACAAGATATGTATCTCTGGGTTCTATAGTGGGTGCGGCTTCGCTTCCTGTAATTGTGTTTTTTGCAGGAGATTATTTGCTCAGCGTAAGCGGTTTGTCGGCAGTATTTTATTTGTGCACTTTTGTAGCGGCACTTATAATAATAAGACATCACGCTAATATAAAAAGACTTATTAAAGGTCAAGAATCAAAATTGAGCCTTAAGAAATAACAATTTTCTATGTAGTATTGCTCTAAAATATTATTTGAACCAAAAAGGCGGCAAGGCATGCGCCTACAGCTACGGTAAGCAAGCTACGTTCAAAAAATGCAAGGAGCAACGCTACAACGAGGCCTGCGGCAGCAGATGCAATATCAGATGTTGAATATAAAATAGCAGGAATTGTCATTGCAGCCAAAACTGCATACGGTATGTAATAAAAGAACGACTTTAAAAAGTTGTTCTTTATTTTTTTTCTGAATATAACAAAAGGAAGCATGCGGACAAAATATGTTATGCAGGCCATGACGAAGAGTGCTGTTAGAAAGTATTTAAGATCATTCATTTTCACATTCCTCCTTATCCTTAACAGGGAATAGTACCGCGAAAAGTGAAGCGGCGGCAATTGCACAGATTATAATTGAGAAACCGGGAGAAATATATTTGGATAACGGAGTATAATAAATAATACTGCTTAATGTAGCGGCAGTTAAGACTACTCCAAGAACTGCTTTGCTCTTTTTGGCAGGAGGAATGATGATGGCGATGAACATTCCGTAAATTGCGATACCTAAGCTTGATACTAAATCAGCAGGAAGAATTTCACCTAAAACAGCTCCGGCAAGTGTGCCGAGCGTCCAGCCAAAATATGGAAGAACTGCCAATGCGCGCATGTATTTGCGACTGATTGACGGATAACTTGAGGCAACAGCAAAAATTTCGTCTGTTATAAATGCTGATAAAAAGAATCTGTCCGTTGTTGTGAACGAGCTGTCTAACTTCTGGGAGAGGGAAATGGACATTAGCGAGTAGCGAATGTTTATAACGAGCTGAGCTAAAGCGATTTCCGTAAAAGAAGCAAGGGCGGCCATAAGCGTAACGCCTGCAAGTTGTCCTGCAGAAGTTAAGTTTGTCATTGAAATTATAAGTGCTTGCCACACAGCAAAGCCTGCTGTGACAGTTGAAAGGCCAAAGGCAAATGATACGGAAAAGTATCCGAGGCCAATAGGCAGACCGTCTTTTAAACCTTTATTTATATCAGTATTTTTTGAAAATGATTTTTTCATTAATACGTTTCTCCTACAGAAAGTGTTTTGACTGTGAAATTTTATCACTCTGCGGCAAGTAAAGCAATAAGAACAGGCAAAAAAACAGTTGCGATATAATGGCGTTTGTTATAAAATATAGGTTAGCGCATTAGGTAGATGCGTGTATTGTGCTATGCATAAATATATTTTACGGAGGAGTCGGGAAATGATTGACATTAAGGTACTCAGAGATAATCCGGAGGCTGTTAAAGAAAATATAAAGAAGAAATTCCAAGATCATAAACTTGTTTTGGTTGACGAAGTTTTAGAACTTGACGGCAAAAATCGTGCAGCTATTCAGCGCGGTAATGATGCGAGAAAAGAACGTAACGAGATAAGCGGTCAAATCGGTAAGCTTATGCGTGAAGGTAAAAAAGACGAAGCTGAGGCATTAAAAGCCAAAGTTGGTCAGATCAATCAGGAGTTAGTAGATATTGAGGCTAAAGAGGCTGAGTATGAAGTTGCTATAAAAGAGCGTATGATGAAGATTCCGAATTTCCTGGATCCTTCGGTGCCGATTGGTAAAGATGACAGCGAGAATGTAGAAGTACAAAAATACGGAGAGCCTTTTGTGCCTGATTATGATATACCTTACCATACAGATATTATGAGTGCATTGGGCGGCATTGACCTTGATTCCGCAAGACGTGTTGCAGGCAATGGTTTCTATTATCTTTTAGGCGATATAGCAAGACTCGAGTCTGCAGTTCTTGCGTATGCAAGAGATTTTATGATTTCTAAAGGTTTCACATATTGCATACCTCCGTTTATGATAAGAAGTGATGTTGTTACAGGCGTTATGAGCTTCGAAGAAATGGATGCAATGATGTACAAAATAGAGGGCGAGGACTTGTATCTCATCGGTACAAGCGAACACTCAATGATAGGTAAGTTTAAAGACCAATTCTTACCTAAGGCAGAGCTGCCGTATACTATGACATCATATTCACCTTGTTTCCGTAAAGAAAAAGGCGCACACGGTATAGAAGAACGTGGTGTTTACAGAATTCACCAATTCGAGAAACAAGAAATGATAGTTGTTTGCGAACCTGAGGACAGCAAAGAATGGTATGAGAAAATGTGGGCATATACTGTAGAACTTTTCCGCAGTATGGATATACCTGTAAGAACATTGGAGTGCTGCTCCGGTGACCTTGCAGACCTTAAGTCGAAGAGTGTTGATGTTGAGGCATGGAGCCCCAGACAAAAGAAATATTTCGAAGTGGGCAGTTGTTCAAATCTTACTGATGCACAGAGCAGACGTTTGGGCATTAGAATTAAAGGTGAAAAGGGTAATTATTTTGCTCACACTCTTAATAATACTGTTGCAGCACCTCCGAGAATGCTTATTGCACTTCTTGAAAACAACTATAATGAAGATGGCAGCATAAGAATTCCTGAAGCACTTCGTCCATATATGGGTGGCAAAGAAGTTATCTGCAAGAAATAACAAAGGGGAATAACAAAAATGAGAGAAAACGTAGAAGTTTTCGTAGAGCTTTGCAGGGAGGATGTTCAAATACCGCAATATGCCAGGGAAGGTGATGCGGGAATGGATATAAGAGCTGCAGAGACGGTTGTTATTGCACCGAAAAAAACGGTGCTTATACCAACGGGCTTGAAGGTTGCCATACCTGATGGGTATGAGATACAGGTAAGGCCGAGAAGCGGCTTATCTTTGAAAACACCTCTTCGAGTTGCAAATTCTCCGGGAACAATAGATGCCGGTTATCGGGATGAAGTTTGCATAATAATGCAAAATACTTCTGATGACAGCGAATTTACAATAGAAAAGGGCGATAGAGTTGCACAATTCGTGCTTCAAAAAGTGCCGAAAATCTGTTTTACACACGTTGAAAGTGTTAAAGATATAGGCGCAGACAGAGGCGGCGGTTTTGGCTCTACGGGAGTAGGTTGAAGCTTATGGGAGAGTTTAAATATTCTGTAAGCGCAATCGGACAGGATTCACATCGTTTTACCGATGAGGATAAACCTTTGATTTTGGGTGGCGTACTGTTTGAGGGTTCCTGCGGAATGCTGGCTAACAGCGATGGTGATGTTGTGCTCCATGCTTTGACGAATGCCATATCAGGGCTGACAGCACACAATATATTGGGAAAGCCTGCCGATGAGCTTTGCAAAAAGGGAATAACAGATTCTACAGCGTATTTGCAACTTGCACTTGATGATTTAAAAGGGAAGAGCATGAGTCTTGTGCATATTTCCGTATCGATAGAGTGCAAAACACCGAAGATTACACCGAACATTCCGCTTATGCGTGAAAAGATAGGCGAATTGTGCGGTATTCAGCCTGAGGCAGTGGGCATTACGGCAACCACAGGAGAGGAGCTGACAAGCTTCGGCAGAGGCGAAGGTATAGCGGTAATTTGCATTGTAACAGCAATTAAAGATTAAACATATAATTATAATTAACGAATAATGGAGGAATATTATGAAAAAGTATAAAGTTGGTATTATAGGTGCTACAGGTATGGTTGGACAGCGTTTTATGTTGCTCCTTGAAAATCATCCTTGGTTTGATGTAGTTGTTTTGGCGGCAAGCAGCAGATCAGCAGGTAAGCCTTATGTTGAGGCAGTTGGTCAAAAGTGGAATATGACAAAGGAAATTCCCGAAAAGTACAGAGATATGATTGTTTGCGATGCACAAGCTGATGTTAAGAAGATTGCTGAGACAGTTGATTTTGTTTTCTGTGCAGTAGATATGAAAAAGGACGAGATTAAGGCTCTCGAAGAAATGTATGCTAAAAATGAGTGCCCCGTAATTTCTAACAACAGTGCTAACCGCTTTACACCTGATGTACCGATGATTGTTCCGGAAATTAATCCTGAGCATGCTGCTATTATTCCGTATCAAAAGAAGCGCCTTGGCACAAAAAGAGGTTTTATTGCTGTTAAATCAAACTGCTCACTCCAAAGCTATGTGCCTGCACTTCATCCTTTAAGACAATTCGGCCTTAACAAGGTTCTCGTTTGCACATATCAAGCTATTTCAGGTGCAGGTAAGACTTTTGCAACATGGCCTGAGATGTTGGATAATGTTATTCCGTATATCGGCGGTGAAGAAGAAAAATCAGAGCAAGAGCCTTTGAAGCTTTTCGGTAAGATTGATACGGAAAAGGGTGTTATCGTTTCAGCTGAGGAGCCTTCTTTTACAGCTCAATGTATAAGAGTTCCTGCTTCTGACGGACATATGGGTGCTGTATTTGCAAGCTTTGATAATTTGCCGGAGAATCTTGATGAAGTTATAGAAATCTGGAAGAATTACAAGGGCAGAGCGCAAGAACTTGAGCTTCCCAGTGCGCCTAAGCACTTCCTTACGTATTTCACAGAGGATAACAGACCTCAAACAAAGCTTGACAGAGAAATCGAAAACGGAATGGGCATTTCTATCGGTCGTTTGCGTAAAGATACACAGTATGATATAAAATTCGTATGCTTATCACATAACACAATAAGAGGCGCTGCAGGCGGTGCTGTGCTTATGGCTGAACTTCTTTGCAAAGAGGGTTATATTGATTAATATTTTATGAGGAGGTACTCCTAAGATGAAAGAAAAGATTTTTACAGGTGCGGCAGTTGCTATTGTTACACCTTTTAAGGGACCTAATAACGAACAAGTTGATTTTGATGCTTTAGGTGAGTTGGTGGAGTTTCAAATTGCAGGAGGCACAGATGCTATAGTTGTTTGCGGTACTACAGGTGAAGCTTCTACTATGCCGGATGAAGAGCACTTATCCGTTATAGAATATGTTGTAAAAAAAGTAAATAAGAGAATTCCTGTTATAGCAGGAACAGGAAGTAACTATACGATACATGCTATCGAATTGAGTCAGGCAGCTGAGAAACTCGGAGCAGACGCGTTGCTTTCCGTTACTCCTTATTACAACAAAACGACACAAGAGGGCTTGTACCAACACTTTAAGGCTATTGCAGAAAGTGTTTCAATACCGATTATTTTGTATAATGTACCGGGTAGAACAAACCTTAACATTACACCTGAAACTTACGCAAGACTTTGCAAGATTCCTAATATTAACGCTGTTAAAGAGTGTAATCTTTTGCAACTACCGGAAATTGTAAAACTTTGCGGCGACGAGCTTAATTATTATTCC
>JAFZEI010000026.1 GCA_017560765.1 Clostridia bacterium
CCGGTTTAACGTAAATGGAATAGAAAAAGTCATCAACTTTTCTGCTGGATATGTACTTTTCGTCTTCGAACTTTGGATTAATGCAAGAAGCTGCTTCGCTAATACATCTTCTTTTTTTGTTACCCTGCATATAATCCTTAGACTCCTTCTTTACTTTTTCGCTACTTGTCTTTCTTGTTCTCATTTTCTTGTCCTCTTTCTTTAATAAATTTAAATACAAATTTTCTATGCTGTCGCCGCAATGTTAATGAAAATATTCACATATCACGAAATAATCCGAGCAGCCTGCGGCGGTAACCAAGTCTGCAATTTCATCCTTTGTAATTGTCTCCATCAATGGATTTCTCCATCTTTTCATCGTCTTAACCTCACCCCCTTAAAAAATACAAAAGCCATCATCATTTATAATTCTTTGTATGGCAAATAATCCTTTGATATAATAAAAAGCACTTTTGGCATGTTTCATCCAACCCCATTCTAATCTCACAAGCGAAAGAACTATAACATGCTTTCTTTTCTTCTCGTCATGAATACGCTCTTTTATTTCCCATAACATTAAACTATATTCACTGTTGCTTTTTAAATGTTTAACTAATGCATCATTTGTGTTTTTGCAAACATGAGCATATTGAGTATACAAATCAAATACAGCCTCATACACGTTTTTTAAATAATTAAGAAACTTTTTAAGAAATGTTTCATGATTATATACTATGGTATAAACGCTCATCTTTACCTTTTCCGGTAAGTCCGTTTTGTTAAGTGCATCAATTATTTTGCCTCCATCCCCCCTTGCCATCTGAGAGACATCTTCCGGCGAGATTGCATTTTCTTCATTAGATAAACAAGCCGCTGCAATATAGTAAACAATTGCTTCGCTACCCGTTTCTTTTAACCATCTCTCCAAACAATTATACGATACCCAATCAAAAGCTTTTTCTATTAAAAAGGAAAACATAACTGTTTCTCTTTCTTCTCCATGTTTTTTATTAGGTACATAAAAGGCAGCCGCAAACCATTCACTTCGATTTCTTGCAACTTTATATAATTCCTCATACTTCTCTGCAGTTTCTTTTTTAAGCAAAGAATAGTCAAATTGCAAAGTCCTTCTGGTGCGTATTCTGTTGGCTCTGTCCATTACTCCAAGTACATCAAATAAAATGCTTTTCTTTACACTGGCGATACTCCACGGTGACGAACTCACGATTTCCCCTATACCTTCCTTCTGCTTCAAAGTACCGGCCTTGGGAAATTTTCCCTTGGCTGTAAAAATATGGTATCACACAAAAATCAGCGTTGCAATAGTCCACAATATTTTATCCCCGGTAAATATTTTCGTTTCTTAAATACTCGAACATAGATATTTTATGTTTATTACAGTAAAATTTACCTGTTTTTTTAAAAAAAGTGCTTTTAGAACGCGTTACACTTCTCACTACCTCATTATTTTCTGAAGTAGTGTTAATAATTTTAACAGAATTTTCGTCCGGTTCTTTTTGATATTTGTCGAAATAATATAAATAAATTGAAATATATGTGAGCGTTTTGAGCTTTTCGTTTTTTATTTGTCGAGCTTTTTATCTGTTTTTATCATCATAATGGTTGCCAGACGTCTAAAGTCACAATCCTCATCAGACGTAAGCAATCCTTCGTTCCTCATAAAAGAAAAAGCAGGACATCCTTTACCGCAATTATTATTTAATAAACACTTTTTGCAGCCATAATCCTTTTCTAAACGAGTAGACAAGTACAAGCTGAGCTTGTCAATATTTGTTTTAAGTAACTCCCAATTAAGATTGTAAATATTTCCAATGCAAAATTTATTGTCATATAAATTCTGACACGGTTGAACTGAGCCGTCCGATTTTATACAAAAGTCCTTTATACCATCTGTATCAGTCAGGTCACAATGAACGGTCGGAGCAGGAAGTGTTACTTCCTTTATATTATACTCTTTGTACTTTTTCTGCACAATTGCAAGTATCTTTGCTTTTTCTAAAGGCGAGAGTGCCATTTCCGTCCAATTTTTCACTGCATTTCCTTGCGGATTGGCAAACCCGTAACAAGGTATACCGTTCAGTTGCTCATAAACAAAGTGGAAATACTCCTCAACATAAGGTGCATTCGTTTTATTGATTATCATCTTATAAACGGGCTTATGAAAAAATTTGCGCTTAATCACATTATCCATAACTTTTGTAAATGTGCCGGCTCCGCGCATGCTGGCACAAATTTCCTCATTTGGTCCGTCAAGACTAATTTGCACCATAAATTGTGAATGATTTTCCAGCAAGTCATAAAACTTACTGTTGTAAAGAGTGCCGTTTGTAATAAAGCTAAACACCACTTGCGGGTGGTGATGTGATATTTCCGTCAAACGGTCAAGAAGCTCGTTAAATTTGCTGTGAAGAAGTGGCTCACCGCCGGAGATTGTTATAATTTTTGTGTTATAAATAACAATAAGATCCTCGATATACTTAATAAGTACATCTATGTCCAATTCTATGGTAATTTTATTTCTGCCGGAACTGTTATAACAATCCCGGCAGTCTAAATTACATCTGTTTGTTATTTCTATATAAGAACCTTTAAATGTCATATCCTTCTACGTATTTACGGAGCAATCTTGAGGCGTTAATAAATTGTTTCTTGTTCAACTTGTAATATGTGCGTTTGCCAACATTTCTTTTTACAACAAAGCCACAACTATTGAGTATGTCCATGTGGTGTGTAAGTGATGACATGGGAACATCAATCATTTTGCTTAATTCTCCGTTATAACATTCTTTTTCACGAAGAATCTCAATGATTTGTGCACGTGTACCGTCTGTAAATGCTTTGAAAATCTCATTCAGCTTTGCTTCTTCAACTGTACCGCCTGTAAGAGCTTTGTAGTAATCTAAATAACCGATACCTATTGAATAATAAAGGCCTCTGGATGCATCAATTTTTAATATTTGATTAGGGGCAAAAAGAGATCCTACAACCTTAACTTCTTGTGTGGGAGGTGTGATTCTCTGTGATAAGATATCGATTTTTGAGTTAATTTCTTTTTCATCTATCTCATAATCGACAACAGCTGCATCAACAGAATCATCTGTGATACTTTCTGTTATTTTTTTATTCAAATCTTCTATTTGCTGTGAGAAATTAGAGTATTCAATAGTAAATTCTCTGTACATTCTCTTAATGTAATTCTTTAAAAGCTCTACTGTCTCCTCGGGATGCTGAATGAAAGACATTATTTCCCAACGTATTTCTGTGGAAGCATTAAGTCCGTTCATATAGCTCATAAATAAATCTCTTGAGTTTACTATTGCTTCGTAGAATTTGTCCTGGAAATTATTAAACGGATCATTGAATCTCATTGCCTGGTATATAACCTTCGTGCAATCCCATTGATCAATCTCTGCAATAATATCCTCGCAAGAAGAATATACATCAACTTTTGTCCTAAACATCCATTCAAAGAAGTTAGTATTTCTCTCTTCTTTATAAGAAAAGAACATTTTTAATCCTGAACTGATTCTGGCATTAGTCGTATACAAACGAT
Organism: Clostridia bacterium; assembly: GCA_017560765.1. Classification (GTDB taxonomy): domain Bacteria; phylum Bacillota; class Clostridia; order UBA1212; family UBA1255; genus Egerieisoma. The sequence goes on from JAFZEI010000026.1 coordinate 3,554, forward strand.
AATAAGCATCAGAAATCTTGGAGTCCGGAATTATTTCTTGGCGAGGACAAATATCCTTATAATTTGCCGTAGTTTGAACTGCATTTAACAATGCAAAAAAATCAAACATGGCGCCTTTGCTCTTTTCCAAAATATACATACTATCAGACATAAAAATTTCCTCCCTTATCCGCAAACATATCACTTTTATTCACAGAATATAGAATTATATACTTATATTAATATATGTTCGACTTTTAGTCAAATGAAATTTTCAAAATATCTTCGTTATTTTCATTTGCGAAATTTTCCGTTCGTAGTTTAGTATCTTTCAAATCAAGCACAACGGTAGAGAAAATCATAAAATTTGCGCCATTTTTAGGCAAAAAATCAGATTTTCTAAAATAAAACTTTGCTTTTGCCTCCGTCGTTTCGTATTTCTTTCCAAAATGCTGTTTTTTGCCTAACTGTAGCGAAAAAACAGACTTTTTTCCAGTTTTCCGAACATAATTCATTACATGCTCTGTAAGCTCGTCCGAGGCAAGATTCATATTCTGCATTATTTTGCCTTTACGCAGATATCCCTCAGTCTTATTAATATATAAAATCCTTACATCGTAGGCATAATCTCCAGGCTTTGCACACTTTTCTTCTAATAATCGCTTAAAAACAACTATAAATTCATCTGTTCTATTCTCTGTATTTATTTTTAAATCAGCTATTACACCTATAGAGCTTTGCTTTATACTTTGTGTCACACCTTCTTTTGTAACTTCGTATACTTCCCTTGGTTTCATTTCTAAAAAATCACCATTCTCTATACGCTTTTGCACTCTGCGCCAATGAGAAGAAAAATTATAGCAATCTCTTAGATAACAAAGAGCCTTACCGTTCATTTTCATTTTAAAAGGACTGCGCAAACAATCCTGAATGCCAACAGGCAAATTATACATACTCTCTTCCAATTGCTCATTTGCTTTAAATCTATCGCGAAGCAAACGTAGAAATTCCGTAAAGTCAGCATCATCAAACATTTTGCAAGTAAAATCCAAAGCAAAGAACATCTGGAAATTCACATTATACTTCATCGCTGTTTCAATTATTTCTTCCGGAGAAAGGTTACTGTATTTTTTACCCATAAATGCTATATCAAGGTAATTTCTGAATTTTAACTGCAAAAAGATATTCGGATCCATTTCATACGTCATATTTGCCGTACCGTAATCATCAACAGCAGTAATAAACAGTTGGCATATAAACATTTCTATATCTCTCAGTACAAAAAAACGCTGTCCGTCTATCTCAATCTGCTTGCGATTAGCCAATACCTCTGCTGTATATTTTTCTTGAGTAAAAATAGCGGTGTGAAGTTCTACCGTATTACAATCCTTTTCGTGAATGTACGGTTCTAAATGTGTATGATAATGCTCCTCCGGTATTTCCGTTCTATAAAAGCCTCTCTCATCATGGTAACTGTAACCCAGCTCTCCCAATATATTGTGTGCCCTCTGTACTTCCTCAGGCATAATCAAAAAATCCACATCATCACATTCTCTTATATTAGGATCACCAAAAATAAAACACGATGAAGCAATTCCTTTAAATATAATATACGAAATGCCGGCAGCATCGAATGCATCGGCAATCTCGCCTGCTTTCTTAAGGCGCTTTCTTGCCGCCATAAGGTTTCTCGCTTTAGAAAGCTTTATGTGCTTACCAAACCTGCCACTGCTTTCAATTACATAAGGCTCTAATACATTCATGACCCTATGAAAGGCAAGCGAAGCATAAAAATCCCTTGTAAATTCAAATCCGGGAGTCGGCGGAGACGGTTCATCACCTCGTATAAGTTCTGCAGCCCTTTTTATCATCTCTTTTTGTGATGCAAAAACGTGTTCTTTCAAATAATCCGGTGCTCTGTCATAAATTTCCATGTGAGGAGCACTGCTAAAGGCAATTGTCGGGTCACCTGTTTTTCTATATAAACTATGTACTTCCCTTGAAAGCTGCACAATTTCCATATCGCTTTCACTCGGTGTATTAACTGTTATTCTTTTACCGTTTTTATTTGTTATTTCTATAACTTTACCTAAACAAAACTCACTTTCTATATGCTCTGCCGCAATAGCATTATCTCCCTTTGTAATATAAAACAATTTACCTTCTTTTCTTCTGATATAAATAATTCTATGCACAACAAGAGCGGCGCTGCCCGGTTTTTCCGCAACGCAAACAACTATATCTCCCACTTTATATCTATCTTGCTCTTTTATGCGTATATTATCTCCTGCCACCAGAAGAGGAATCATACTAAAGCCACCCACGTTCAAAACATTATCGCTTTGCATCAGCTTCATTTTTGTAAGTGTCTTAAGTATCTTTCTGCTGTCCATAAATCCGAGTACCTCATTTCATAAGTTTTCTGAGACAATTCAGTCAGAATCTTATATTTTTCTATCACATTTCCGTCAGAATTTTTCCCCGAAAGCTGCCCTTTCAGCAACTTCAAAAAAGCCTCCCGTGGTTCTGTTTTAACAAAATACGGTTCATTACTGCCATAACCTGCCAAAAATATTATTTTTTCTATTGGATATTCAGGATATTTTAATTCATCATCAGGTACTATCAAATACGTGTGGGCCTTACCGTCGAAAACATGGTGCGCTTTTCCCACTTCTCCTCCCAGCAAGTCATAACCGCCTTGCCTTAAGGACAAATTTTTTCTCACCGGCTCCACGCACATACTTTTTCGAGAAATAAAAATCTCATCATCAGTTATATATTCAAATCCTGCTTTTTTCCATAAGAACGCAGTGAGCGTTGACTTGCCGCAAGTTGTTGAGGCAAGCAATAAATATGCTCTGCCCTCTTTGGCAACAGCCGCCCCATGCAAAGCAATAACGCTATCATCGGGAATCAGCGAAGTATATAACAAATTTTCCAGTAATTGTATCGGTTTAATTTCTTGCTCTGTGCTAAAATCCCTTACTCGCGCCGCACTTTCCGTCGGCTCATACGAATAAGCCTTTCTTTCTTTGCTGTTATAGCAAAACACCACTGTTTTTTTGCCTGTCTTGTCTTGTATTTCTTGGCATAGCTCCGCTAAACATTTCTCCGCTTGCATCTCTTGCTGTGCCTCATACGGAATCTCGCTACAGCCATAACGTCTGCAAAAAATCTCTGAAAGAGACTCATCATCCGTTATCAAGGCCATACCGTACTTACATTTTTCACGTGAGTAAAAAAGAATCTTCATATATTATTCTGCTGCTTGTAAAATAATATTGTCCTGTATTGCTTTTGCAATAAATTCTCTAACATCTCTGTCTATAACTTCAACATCTTCTTCGTACATGGTTGCAAGTCCGGCAACAGCTTCCTCTATGGTTGAGGGGTTTAAAAACATCTTAACAACATCTTGTGCCACATCATCAAGCACATGTGTGTTTTCACTTTGCGGATTATAAAAAACCGTTCCTTCTCCCTCTCCCAATTGCATTTCCTGTAACTCACTGTTTAAGATATATTTCCCTGCAAATTCCATTCTGCTGCTCTCCTTTTTTACATAAAAATAAAAAGCCCCCGGAATGCCGCCCCGATATTTTGACACCTAGCCAAGCTAGGTGGGCATCCTGTGTGTTTTGTCAACCATCCGCTGCCGAGTATTTCGGAATTATCTTGCGGCCCGATTTCTAAAACATCTAACTTGGAATCCCGTTTATGTGATGTAGGTTCAAAATATAGGTTCTTGTCGTACACCCCAGGAAGCTTATTTGCTTCTCTTGGTTAGATTATATATTTACACCATATAAAATTCAAGTGTATTTTTTTGTAAAATAATTCTTGCTTTCTCGCGATATTCAGAAGAAAAAGAAACACCATACGAGCAAGTTTTCTCTTTTATCAGATTATGCGGCACGTGGATAAGAGCACCATCTATTCCGGCACGCTTTAATATTCCCCATGCAGCAACAGCCTGATTGTGAGTTTTAAACACACAAAGAGCTTTTTCCATTACAAGGTCACCTCCGAATTATTCCGTTACGCTGTATAATATTCGAAGATCTTCTCCTGTTGTGATTTTTAAATTATTTTTTTCTCCGCTTACGATATATACGTCATTTCCGCCGGCTAATAATAAAGATGCATCGTCCGTGGCATCTGTTCCGCCTTTTTTTATCCAATCCTCATGTGCTTTTAAAATCAAATCAAGTTTAAATGATTGCGGCGTTTGAACATTGTACATTTTCTTTCTTTCAGGTATTGCTGTAATTCTTACTCCGTCCTCTGACACCGCAATTGTATCCTGACTTGGAATTACCGTTTCACACGCGCCAAACTTAGCGGCTGCAGAGATATTTTCCGTAATAATCCTTTCGGAAACATTCGGGCGGGCCCCGTCATGTATTAAAACTACTGAATTTCCATCAAATTCTTGTGCCAAACGAGAAACGCCTATATAAGAAGACTCCCTTCTGCTGGCACCTCCCGCCTCAACCCAAGCTACCTTAGGAATACAATATTTCGCCACAAGTTCTTCTGTGTATTCAATGCTGTCTGCAGGACAAATCACGCACACCTTATCTATTTGCGGATGCTTGGCAAAAGCTTCCAATGTATGCACAAGAATAGGTTTGTTTTTATATTCAATATATTGCTTAGGCACCGAAGTCCCCATACGCGTTCCCTTGCCGCCGGCAAGTACTAAAGCTACATTCATGCCGGTAAAAACAAATTCGCACAAGAAGTAATGGCCGCCGTACATATCTGCCTCTCCGACAGTTTTGAAACCTATTTTATGATAATTTTTGTATGCCGGAATATTGCTTGATGCCACTGACAAGTGAACAGCGGAAAATTTTCTCGACTTTGCCTTTATAAGAATCTCTGTTACAAGCTTTTGAGAAAAACCTTTACCCTGGTACTTCGGATTAATTACAACTCTGGCAATTTCTGCTGCATTTTCATGTATTTCCCAGCACTGCATACCATCCAATTCATTTTCCGGCACTATAGAAGCAGCACCGATTAAATTACTCTCATCTTCTAAAATGAAAAGATTGGCTGTTTCTATGTCATGATTTATTTCTTCCATACCGGGATACGATTCATTCCATACGCAGAAGCCTTTTCCCTTTACTGATTCATACAAATTATAAATTTCATGCACATCTTGTGCTGTTGCCAAACGCAAAGTCATTTTTATCCTCCATATTATTTTTGTGGTATATGTCACGTGGTTATTGCGAGCCAATAAATATCATTATTATCTACTTTGTTAAATATTAAAAACCCGCAACTTATATTAAAGTTGCGGGTTTTCTTTGGCGGAGATAGAGAGATTTGAACTCTCGCGCCGGTTTCCCGACCTACACCCTTAGCAGGGGCGCCCCTTCGGCCAACTTGGGTATATCTCCACATTGCCGAGCTCTTGTAATTATACCATAAAATAAACTTACGTCAATACAAAATTTTATATGGTCTCTGTTTGAGTTTTTTACAGTTTTTATTCTTTTGAATCTGTTTCGTTTTCTTTAAATCCCTCTGTACTTTCTTTTTCAAATAATATTTTGATAGTCTGAAAAATAATCTCTATGTCCAATAAAATTCTATAATTTTGAATGTACATAAGGTCTAATTTTAATTTATCGTATGCAGATGTATTATACTTTCCATACACCTGTGCAACGCCCGTAAGTCCGGCTTTTACTTTCTCTCTGTATTTGAACTCCGGAATTTCTTTTTTGTACTTCTCCACGTGTTCAACTCTCTCAGGTCTTGGGCCTACAATACTCATTTCGCCTTTAATAATATTAAAAATCTGCGGAAGCTCGTCCACTCTTATTTTTCTGATTATTTTGCCCACTTTGGTTATTCTGGGATCATTATCTATTGCAGGTATTACAGCTCCATTTTTCTCCGCATCTACAATCATGCTTCTGAATTTGAGAATCGAAAAAACCTTTCCATTCATTGTAACTCTATCTTGTCTGAAAAAAACAGGTCCTCCGTCATCAATTTTTATAGCTATGGCAATAATTGCCATTAAAGGCGAAAATACTATTATTGCTATAAGAGATAATATGATATCAAATAATCTTTTCATAAATCTTTGTTCAGCAGTCGGCCCAACATTTCTTGACAGCACTAATGGCGTGTCAAAAAGATGTATGCTCTCAGAACTTCTCATAATAATATCAGATATCTTAGGTGTTGTGTATGTTCTGATAGAGTTATCATAACAATATTTTAAAATTTTATTCCTTGTTTCTGAAGGAACATCACATATTATTACTCCTTCATATAAGTGACATTTACCGTATATTGTTTCTAATCCTTCTGAAATATTAATTTTTTCTTCTACGTGAAAACAATCTGCTCTTGAGTTAAATTTTTCTAAAATACCTTGTGACCATCGTTCTGCATATACCATTAAGACTTTTCTCGGCGGATAAATCACTCTGTAAAGTAAAGAAACAATAGGGCTCCATATTGCTATAACAATAATATCTGTAGCTGTCATTAACAGAATCGGTACAACAGAGTAAAAATGCCTTGTCAGCAAAACAATTTGCAGATATATAATTATGTTAGCCCACACAGTCGTAAGCGACTGCAAATATACCATATTGAACATTCGTAAGTAACCAATCTTCCAACCGGCGAAAATAACAGTAAAAATACAAAGCATTATTCCATATACAGCTACAATCATCCAATGACCTAATTTGGCATATGTTATCTCCATAAGATTACTATAGTATGTTCTCCACACATAAAGAAAAACAAACATTTCTATTACAAACAACAAGGCTACAAGGCCTAATCGAAATATTCTTTTATATTGCTCACTATTTTTCAAAAAATCAACTCCATAATTACTAAATGGTATTTGTCATTATACCATACAATTAAATTATTTCTCAATTCCTCAATAAATTGTATATATCTTTAATACTATCAAATACATATCTCGGTTTGTTTTTATCCGGTGTGGCTTCTATATCTTCTACGGTTGCCTCTCCGCTCAAAACACAAATCGAATTAACGCCTGCATTAACAGCAGACATTATATCTGTATGAAGCCTATCTCCAACTACTGCAATCTCCTCCGGCTTATATCCGTACTTATCCATAATAACGTTTATAATACAAGGATTCGGCTTGCCAACAATAAATGACGGCCTTTTGCCCGTAGTACCGTAAATACATTCAATAAAAGATCCTGCATCCGGAATAAACCTTCCTCCGCTTACGGGACATACCATATCAGGATGTGTTGCCCAATACTCAACTCCGTCAACTATATAGTCACATGCAATGCGAAGTTTATCATAAGTTAATGTCATATCAAATGCAAGTATTACATAGTCAGGTCTTTTCTCCTGTTCATTATAATATTCTTTAATTATTTCAAAACCTTTTTCTATCAAGTACTCCTCAAATACAGGTGTACCCAAAACAAACAGCTTTGCTCCCGGTTTCTTTAAATTCAAATTATATTCTAAAGCATTAACCGAAGTAAAAAAGTCCTCTTCTTCAGAATAAATTCCAAGGCGGGAAAGCTTTTCCACATATTGCGACGTTGCTTTAGATGAGTTATTTGTTATATACATGGCTCTCTTATTTTGCTTTTTTAATATATCCAAAAATTCATGTGTGCCGTCTATAACATTGTCTCCTAAATAAATAGTACCATCCATATCCAACAAGAAGCATTTTACTTTCTTCAAATCTTCAATAGGGTATTTGTTGTTTGAGAACATACAATCGCCTCCATTGGGGATTATAACATATATACTTCTCTTTAACAAAACTATTTTATAAATCCCCCATTTATTTTGTTTTTCTTTGCTTTTTATTTTTTTTCGTGTATACTCTGTTTAGTGATTTTTACACTGTAAATACAAACAAAACAGGAGTCTTATATATGTCAGAAAATAAAATCAATACGGTAGAATCCCCTCTTTACACAAAGGGAGAGGAAATTTTTAATATGGTCTCACACATTGTTGGTGGTGCCCTTGCTATCGCTGCAGTAACTCTTTGCGTAATTATGGCTGCAATACATAGCAATGTTTGGGGTGTTGTAAGCGGTGCTATTTACGGCGGTTCAATGGTACTTCTCTATACAATGTCCAGTCTTTATCATGGACTTCGTCATCGAACCGCAAAAAAAGTCTTTCGTATTATTGACCACTGCTCAATATTTTTTCTGATTGCCGGCACCTACACGCCTTACATGCTGAGCGGTCTCAGACCTTACCGTCCCGGGCTTGCATGGACAATTTTCGGTATAATTTGGGGCGCTGCTGCTTTAGGAATTACTTTAAATGCAGTTAACATGAAAAAATTCAAAGTGTTTTCTATGATTTGCTATCTTGCTATGGGCTGGTGCGTAGCAACTGTTACAGGCCCCATGATAAAACACTTCGAACCTCTTTGTCTTATCTTTTTACTCATAGGAGGTATAGCATATACCATAGGTGCAATTTTATATGGATTAGGTAAGAAAAAGCAGATTCGATATATGCATTCAATTTTTCATCTTTTTGTTTTAGCCGGTAGTATACTCCATTTTTTCAGTATACTTTTCTATTTGATGTAAAGAGAAAACTCTTAGTTTTAAACAGTTTTCCCCTGCTTATTCCACAGTTTTTAACGGGGTTATCCACAAAATACAGCGAGTTATCCACAGGTTTTCTGTGGATTATTTTTATTTTTTGGCTACAAATGATACTTTTTACAGTTTGGGTTGTTTATTAACTTGTATAAAGGTTTTCCACCTATTTCCACAGCTTTACACAGGGTTTTCCACAAACATCTGTGGAAAACTACAATATATTTAACTCAAAGCCGGATATAATTACATTTTTTTCTGTTTCCGCTATAATGAAAATTGTATTTGGTCTTAATTTATTAAAAAACTCTTCTGTTAAGTGATCTTCTTCGTTTTCCACAGATATATTAATAATAAATCTACGTTCCTTTTCATTACACAAAAAGGACAAGAAATTATTTATTGTATTTAATCTGTTCCTTTCACTCATTTGATCTGTATTAACACTTTTAATAACATATTTATTCATTTCTTTTTTTATAACTGAAATGCAATTATTATAATAAAATATCCCCCCTATTATTTTTCCGGTATTACTCATACTTTCAATACTTTTTAAATACGCCTCTTCGTCAATAATTGTTTGACTGTTTTCATTTTTTATATAATTTAGTATATCTCGTCCTGCAGAATTTATGTTTTGTTTAATTATTCTGCTTTTTTGCTTCTCCGCCAAAGCTTCTGCAGATGTAGCAAACAAAGAAGAAAACATGAATATCGATACAAAAAAACACACTATTTGTTCCACTGTTTTCCCTCCCTTTTAAAGATGTAAGTTATCAATTAATTACAGCAACTTTAACAGAAGCAATACTCTTTTCTAATCCTGTTATTTTTTCAAATACAGTAGGATTTTGTCCTATTGCAGAAATAACCACTCTGTCACCTTTTGATAAAATTTTTTCAGAAACTTGTTCCTCTCCAAAGTAATAGCATAAAGTACCATCTTCATTAAATTTTTCTAAAGCAACGTTTAAATCATATACTCCATAGCAAGAAAGATTTCCCTTTACATATTCTAAAACTTCTTCTGATAAAACACCCCTTGTGCTTATTGTTTCTGCTGCGTCAAAACAAATATCATTAATTCTCTCTTCTGTTGTCATATACATAAAAAAAGAGACACTGACCAATAGTATATAAAAAAAACTAATTATTGATAAAACATATGCCATAAATTTTCCTGTCATATCTTTTTCTCCTTCTATACTCTATTTCTTTCAGATGCCGGAGCCACAATCCGGCATCTGAAACACTTAGCAGAAGTTATCCCGCCTGAGCAAAAGATTGATTCTTTAAAACAAAAACGATTTCAGTTATTTTACCGTATTCATCATATGTTTTACTCATTTTAAATAAAGTATTGTCATTATAATCAGAAAGATCCTCACTACTTATGATTGTTTCCCCGTCGACAGTAATCTCATATCCGGCAGCAGAACTTTTGTTTAAATAATTTCTTACTGTACTAAGCGGAACAACCGAACTATCCTTTAGCATCGTATCTAATCGGCTTTCTTCTTCTGTTACTACATCCGCAGTATCACGAAAACCACCCATCTGTCCTACAATGGCATAGCTTATAAGCCCCATTGTTAAAACAATAATAACTATAGTTGCAATTACTTTTTCCATAAAACATCTCCAATCTTAAATTTTTTTTATAACGTGCAGTATTTACGCTATATCTTACAAATTTTCTTCCTCACAGAGGACAAAGTAAATCTTCAAATCTTCACCATTAAACTCACTTTGTTCTATTTTAAAGAGCATATTATTTTCTACAACATTAAACCAATCCTTTTTACTATTGTTACAAATAACATGCATACCGTCAGGAAGCTCTACAGATAATTCTATTTTATATTTTTTTGATGCATATAAAATAAATTCCGATAAATACCCTCCGGAAACGATATCTCCACTCTCCGGAATTCTTCCAAATGTCACCTCCTTAATATTTTCATTTATATCATTTTTCTCTCCTGCAGTACTTACAAGTGCAGCACTACTCCTATAAATAGGTATTATCGAAATAAGCAGCGTTAAAATTACTGCCCCGATTATAATTTCTGTAATAACTTTATCCATATTAACAACCTCACTTGTTGTAATTTAGAATTGCTGAAAATTCATAGAATTTAACCAAGGTTTTAACATATACATTAAAAGTATCGTCATTGCGACAAATAAACCTGTCACCCCAACAATATGAATTAAATTAACCCTTTTCTTAATAAATCTTGCATAAGCTCTTTTTTCCTGCAAGAAGTCTCCCTCTATACTTCTTATTGCCAAATCGAAATCATATAAAAAACCAATAAATAATTTTTCATAGAATAACTTTGAATCAATGTCTTTCGTATTAATTAAAAGTTCACTGAAAAAATCTTCTTTATCAACATTACTCTTGCGTAAAATATCCATTATATTTTCAATATCTTGTTTATAGCACACTGCTCTTTCATGCATGGCATTCATTACCTGCATATAATCTACAGGCTTTATACTTCCGCACATAACAAAAATTTTCTTCAAGAATCTAAGTTCTTTTCTTTTTTTTGAATTATCCCCTGATTTTTTTAAAAACCTAAACAAGACTGGAATATAAAAAGCAAAACAAGAAAATATAATAACAGCGATTATTTTTATTAAAAGCTCTTGTTGTGTTATTTCTCCGATTATAAGATCAGTTATAATTACAGCAACTCCGGTAAAAAAAGCTCCTATCAAAAAGAATACTCGCAAACTCACAATAACTATTCACCCTTTCTTCTTTAGATAAAACATAACACCTATTAAAAGAATTAAAAATCCTATATAAGCCAAAGCAAAAAGCATTCCTCCGCGCGAACTGTAGAATTCCATTTCAGAAGTACCAAGTATTGAACTGTTATATGCTTTTACTATTGGCAAGGCTACTGTAAACAGAACCGACATAACAATATAACTCATTGATGCGCCTCTTAAATCTTGCTGATTCTCTAAATCTTCAATAACATCTTTAATCATAGCTTCAAATTGTGCTTTTACAGTTTCCGTTCCTCCGTTATAATGAGCAAGACGTATCAAATCAAGTAAAACAGACATATGCTCATTTGAATATTTCTTATCAATTTCCCAAAAAACCTCCTTTGTTTTTTCTGTTTCATTTTGTTTCATTGCATCATATATTCTTATCATCTCTGCTTTTATACCTATCGGCAAATCCGGAATACTTACTTGAATTGCTTTTGATATGCTTCCTTTTGTCATAAAACGCGATTGCAATATTTTTATTGCCTCCGGTAAATTTTTTAAATACTTATTCATAATTGCTTCTGACACTAATTGCAATAAAAAAACTAATGCAGTAATAAAAAACAATATATAAACAAGAGCAATATACCAATATGGAAAAAACAAAAACAAAAGTGCTATTGATAAAACAAACGTTATAAATATAAAAAACAAAATAATAAAAATACTCATTTGCTTGTTTTTTTCATAAGACACCGCATTAAAAACAGAGATTTTATATGCTACCTCATCATTAAATTTCACAAAATACTTATTTCTCGAAAAAATTCTATATACTTTTTCTCCATATCTTTCTAAAAAAACAGAAGGTGCAATTCTGCCGTATTTTCTTTTCCTGACTATATTTAACGTTGCTAATATGCCTGCGCATATAACACTTATTAAGCCTCCGGCAAATAATATTACAAAAAAAATATTCTCCACAAACTTACTCCTCCTCAAATATTTTTCTTATTTTTTTAACAGCTTCTTTCCCTGCGTACCTGCTCATTTTATTTAAATATTGTTCTGACGGTTTTTCAGGTCTTTGCCAACCATTATTCTCTTGAAACTTAAACAAAGTTTTAAGTTTATACTGTTTTCCTGCCATCAAATTGTTTAAATATTTAACGCCGAGAGACATCAGCTGCATTTTCACAAAATCCTTATCCTTTCCGATGAGCTCTTCATTAATGTATTCCTCCCGCCATGAATTATCAAAATACACTTCATGTATGCTGTCTACAACAATCCTGCCAGTATTCAGCCTTTTTAGGTGTATTATTAAATCTATACAACCGGCTATATCCTCTTCTGCTGTGCTTTTATCATGATACATAGGTGTTTTCATCATTAAGTTTCTTAAATTAGGTATGACTTCTTTCGGTGAAAATGAATGCATTGTAGCACTTACTCCGGCATTTAATCTTAATGCAGAATTTACAAGCTCAGAAACTTCCTCAGGCAAAGTGATTTCGCTGACAACAAGAACATCACGTGATGTTTTAAGTAAATAAGCAAAACACTGTGCAAGATTTCTCTTGGCATTTTCTACCAAAGTAATTACATTCTTATCCGGAAATTTAACTCCTATCTGCAGCTCATTTTGTTGGTCAAGAATGCCTATTCCCCACGAATTAGGATACTCTCCTATCATGGAAAGAAGGAACGTACTTTTTCCCACACCCATATCAGATCCTGAAACAATAAAACTGCCTCTTCCTTTTTGATTGAATTTTAAAAACTCCACTATTTTATCATCTACTGTTTTATATTTATCTCTTATATCCTCTAACGAAATCACATTTAAGTTAAAAATTCTTTCGTTATAATAAAAATCATCGTCGCCCGGCGTAACATCATAACCTGCAACACTAATTCTATTAGAATTATTTTTTGCTGTTACTAACATCGGATTCTGCATATCATAGTTTAATGCTGATTTTTGTGTTGCCTTTTTTTGTATATTAATTATTGTTCCGCTGTTATCAAACTGCAAGAACTTCAGATGAATCTTTGCTCCTTTATAAATGATATAAATATAGTTTTTATTTAATATACCAATCTCATTTATGTCTTTATATTGCAAAGATTCTATACAACTTTGCCCGTAACTTACTGCATACAGCAAAACACATATAAAATTAAGCTTTTCTCTTTTTGTTGAATATTTGCACATAAAATGTGTTTCCTGTGATATTTTTTTCGCTGTCTCCACTAATGCAACATCTTCAATCACACTATTATCCTTACTCAAAGAAGTATACTCTGCCCATATTTCCTCAAAAGAAAAATTTGCTAACAAAAGTTCAAATACTATCTCCGGACTGTTATTATCAATTTCATTAAAATCAACCGCCCTGCCAATCGCATCATCTATATCTATTTTTTTTTGCGTTTCTAACAATTTAATATAATAGTCAACAATATTTTGTCTTGCTGATTTACTCCCCAAAGCGGCCATATCTTTCATTACAGTAAATGTTCGTATTGCTTTTTCTGCTTTTAGCTTGTCTACTTTATACGTTTCCGCGAAGCGCGTGCTGTCTGATAAACTATCTGCAACAATTTCTATCAGCTCTTTCCATGCTTTTGAATTAAGATAACCCATCTCTTTTGTCCTATCTGATAACATTTGCAGGGATATATGTTTTTTCGGAAGCAACTTGTAACTCATCTATATATATGCGTATTTCCAATACTCCTTCCTTTATTGCCTCAATTAAATCATTGTATTCTTCCTCGTTTACTGCAAAAACCATTGTATACCCATTTGTATTTTTTTTATTTGATGCAATACTACCCTCATTTTCTTTTTGAATATCATATATTTGTATCTTTGGAACAACAACTGCTGAACTACCATCCGGATATTTAAGCAGAATATCAGCATATCTTCCCGGCATTGCTTGTCCTGCTACAAGATTATTTATCTGAAATTCTTTTAACCTTTCACTGCCGTCAGCGTCTTTTAAAAAATCTTTAAAATTGCTGTACGAAACTTGCTGTCCGTTACAAATTGAGTATTTAAGCTGCATTCCGCAAATATCTTCAAAATCGCTTACATAATCTGAAGTAGCACATCCCAACGGCATTTGCACCTTTTCAAAACAAGTCTTGATAGCTTCTGTAACAATTGTATTTTCCAATAAAGGTGTGTCACCTGTATATGTCAAAACGCTTATATACGTATACATTTCTGTCTCTATTTTTTTCTCATATATTTCCTTTTCCTCTTTTTTTACTGAGGGAATAACAATAAATGTATATATTCCCGACACTACCGCCATACTTAATAAAAAAATTGCAGTCTTTAAAACAATATTTTTCTTCATTTTACACTCTCCCTTTTTTAAAATTTCTAACCCTGAACAATCGATTTATTATTTGTACATATCCTGCCTGCTCTTCCTTTCCCTCAGCCATAAATATAGGCTGTATTTTGCCGGCAAAGTTACGTTTAAAATTCTTTTCGTCGCTACGTAATATTGCACCAAGGTAGTTGTCTTCTCCAACTATCAACCTTATACTCTCCTCAGGCAAACTACTTTCTCTGCTAAATTCCCAAGCAACATAAAGAACTCGTCCTCCAAAACACTCGTAGTAGTCCTTACAAGCTTCTATATCATCAACATTTGCCAGCGGTGTGGCTATTGTATAATCGCATTCAGCCGCAAAATTCTTAACAGCAGGTTTATCGTCATATCTGTCTGTTACAAATATTACACAGTCAAAATTTTCCTTACCCCATTTAATAAGATCTTTTATATATTCTTCGTTCTCAGGTTCTGCCTCCCCCGGGAATCTGGCTTCGGAATAAAACATCCTCTCTCCTGCCTCCGAGGTATTATTTATGAGACCTTTTGCAAGCCATGACGAGGCATCTCTTTTGAATAAGGATGCTGCACTAAAATAACATGGTATTGCCTCTTCTTTCACATTTTGTGTGCCATAAGTTCTGTTAATATCTGAAAAATAATTTATTTTTCTCTGTGTTCTGTCAGTAACAGCCAAAACACAAGCTTTCATACCGAAATAAGATGTTGCCGCCACTGCCATTTCCCATGCAAAAAAAACGTTACAATCCACAAAAACCGAGAAACTCTCCCTGCAAAAGTTTTTTGTTAAAGATATATTTATATCTGTTTTACTGTTAATTAATTTAAGGTCATAAATTAATTCTTCCGCAGAAACATATCTGCTTTCAATTTTATATGAAAGACACTTTTTTATTATTGCTTTAAGCCTACTGTCTGTAGCTATACGAGATAAGTTCAATCCATCATCATCCACTCCTCCCATCATCCATGCCATAACCGCACCTACAGAATAAATATCACTTTGTATACATTGCCTACCATAGAAAACCTCAGGTGCAGTAAAATACCTGCCTATTACCTTAAATGTATCTTTAGATTTCCTTTTCACTTCCTCTGTTACCACAGAACACTCAAAATCAATAAAGTAAACCTTGCCGTTATTAACAATTAGATTGGACGGTTTTATATCACCATGTATGCGTGAGGGGCATTGAGATGAATTCATTGCAGAAATAAACTCTGCAATTTTAACAGCAAGGTTTACAGTATCTTTTGAGGTGCTGAGTTTTTTAGGGGGTTCACCGTCCAACCATTTCTCCGCAATATATTTGCAGCCATCTTCTTCAAAGCTGCAGATAATTTGCGGTACGTTAAGGTGTTTGAGGGATGTTAATGCCTCCAATTCTGCTTCAAAATAACTGTCACCATTTACCCATTTTTTTACAGCTGCCATTTGTCCTGTAGCGGTATCCACAGCTTTATACAGCCTGTCCTCGGAAACAGTCTCGATTATTGTAAATCGTCCGTTTAAAACATCATTCATAAAATAACACCTCCGTATATTTCCCGTTACATCAACGAGTACAGGCACAAGAATATACCTAAAAGCAACAAAAATCGACGGGATTACTATTTCCCGTCGACACTTCTTTTTTCCCTATGCTAAGCAAAAAAACGTATTATATAATACTATATTATTTCCCAAAAGGTTCTAAAATCGTCTATTTTGGTGCTATTACCGTAAAATAATTATCAACTCCGGCTTTTATAGCTTCTGCGATTTTAGTCTGATAAGCTTCATTTATCAATTTGCTTTCTTCGGCTTGATTTGATAGAAAACCACACTCAACTATTGCTGTTGTCACTTTACAATTTTTTGTAATTATTATTTCCTCTGACTTTAGCAGTGCTTCTCTATCGTTCTCCGGCTCTAAAATTTCTCTCAAGGCAGTTTGCAAACTCACTGCCAATTTTTTGCTGGATAAAGATTCTTTTGTATAAAATGTTTGCGCTCCGTGGTACTGCGAGTCACTAAATGAATTCAAATGAATGCTCACAACAATATCCGCGTTGCTTTCATCCATCATTTTTTTCCTTTTAATTAAATCCTGTCTCCTTTTTGCAGTCATTGATAACTTTTCGTCATCATAAGACAAAACATCCTCTGTTCTTGTCATAACCACCGTATAGCCGGCCTCTTCAAGAAGAACCCTTGTTTTTTGTGCAATAAACAATGTAATATCCTTTTCTTTTGCACCACTGTATGCACTCACTGCACCCGGATCCTCTCCTCCGTGTCCGGCATCAATCACCACTATTTTGCCTGTAGTTGAAAGAGTTTCAACGTAGCCGGAAGCATTTACCACATTTCCGTCCTCTTCCCCCGCAAAACCCAGGTTCAGCGCTATAATTGCTGCAACAAGAACAAAAATCAAGATTCCCAATATTATATTTGTTTTTTTCATTATAAGTATCAAAAAAAGACACCCCCTGCATACTACTTACTAAAGCATATTACAGGAGGTGTTAAAATATTCTAAATTATTTTATTGCATCAAATCGTCTGTTATTCCACCCAATCCTTCAATTACAGACATTACCATCATGATTCTGCTAAAAGTTTCTCTGTTGCCATCCTCTGTATATTCTGCAATTAAAGATTTTGCAAATTTTCTCAACATCATAATTGCATTCGTCTCGCCGTAATCGCCAAAAATCGCTGCAAATATATCCTTTGTTTCACTATTATCAGGCAATTTTTTAAATCTCTGTTTCATAGCAGAATAAATATCATCACTGCGCTTATTTTCTTGAATACACATAGATAAAAGAGCTACCAATTTGTCTCCCTCAATACTTTCATCCGAAATCATCTCAGGAAGTTTGTCTTCACATTGCACCGCCACATATTCTGCAAGCTCATATAAAATATGTTCATTGACAGGATTGCATATACGGAATGCTTCCTCTCCTTCTTTTTTCGCCGATGAACTTGAGATTCTGTTAAGTGCTTTAACAGCACTTAATAAAATATCCGACTTATACAAAGCTTCTTTATCTGTAGTGTAATATACATCTTTCTCGATGTATGACATATTTTCCGCGATACATTCCTTAAAAAATTCGCCATTTGTCATTTCTTCAAGTTTTTTTGCTATAAATGCGTAAATATCAGGATTTCCTATGTCATTTTGATGCAAAAATAACTTCTTCCACTCTTCAGCAGTCCAATCATCTGTAGCTTCCTTTATAAAATCTGCATTTTCTTCAAATCTGTCATCCACTTTTTTATAAAGCACTTTCCAAGCAGATTCTTGATTTTGTATGCTCTCCTCATAAATGTCGGCTACTATATCTTCTATTTTTTTTGAAAAATCTTCTATATTCATTAAACATTCCCTCTAAACAACTTATTATTTTGCATCTTCCTTTGGCGGTTCCTTTTTCTTTTTACTTTTGCGAGGACCACCATAAATAAATCTGCGTAAAATTTCTCCTTTTGGCGGATTTTTAACAATTCTTGTACCATGATATCCCATTAAGTATCCTATTCCGGAGACAATTACAAAAATCAATCCCGGAAACAAAGCGGTGAAATTTGTAATATCCGGCACCACGCTAACCTCCGTAGGAGGTGAAATAATCCTGTAAAACCAAAAAAACGGCATATACAACACAAGCTTTGCGTAATGGTTTAAAGACTCAATCGTTAAAAAAGGATGCTTTACAACAATATACTCATTTGCAAGCATTATAACAATCTCCTCTACCAGCAAAACAGCAATAAAAGTCAGCAAACCGCAAACAAAACCTTTTAAATTATATCTCATCCAACTATACGGCTTTCTGTCTGCTTCACCGAAACCATGCATTGTTATATACAGCATAGCTATAAGTACAAGTGTTGAAATAAAAGTATAAATGCTTAACACAACATATACCTGAGCATATTGTTGCAATGTTATTACGATAACGGGAAAAGCCGCCCAGCTTATGGCAACCGCCAAAAAATATACATAGACAAGCTTTCCCATACCTTTTAAATGTGTTTTTATATTCGACATCATAAAAAATCCAAAATCCTCCCGGACAAGTTTACCACTGAATTTTGTACATCGCAAAACTTTTGCGTACAATTAAAACTCAATCTTAAAGATTTCAATATTTTTTACTTTTGATGTGTCAATATCGCAAATATCATCGCCGAAAACAAACAATGTTTCAATTTCTCCGGACTCAATTTTTGCCTTTTGTTTGGCGTCTAAAGCCTTTACTCCTAATTTTGCCAATGCCTTGTCATTAACACCGATTGTGAGCTCGCTTACATCACTTACTTTACCGTTTTTAACTGCCGCAAACTCTACAGAGGCTCTGTATTTCTCCGGAATAGGCTTTCCGACTGAATTCGATGCTACAAACGCAGGCATAATAGCTACTGTAAATGCCAAAATATCCTCAACTTGCTTTTCTGAACAAGATGCCGAAATCAGCACGCCAATCTTTCCGGCAGAAATAGCTCCGCTCTTGAGAATC
>JAFZEI010000027.1 GCA_017560765.1 Clostridia bacterium
AAAGCCTACTACGTTATTGTAATCACCGTTGATTCCTTTAACGTGAACAGAAAATTCGTCTTGTATTGCATAGCTGCCGGCTTTGTCTTTATGATTGCCGGTGGCAATATATTTTTTTATATCGGAAAGGCTTATTTCAGCAAAATAAACCTCCGTTTTTTCGGCAAAGGATAATTCGGAAAGGGCACCCTCTTTGTTAGTATATATTAAAGAAACTCCTGTATATACAAAATGTTTTTTCCCACTTAAAGAAAGAAGCATATTTTCGGCATCTTTGTCATCTAATGGCTTACCTAATAACTTGTCGTTATACACAACAACAGTGTCAGCTCCTATAATGATTTCGTTTGCGGAAATTTTACGCAAGGCTAAAGCGGCGCGCGCTTTTTTTGCAGCAATTTCTTTAACGGCTGCTTCCGGGTTTTTGTGTGATGTACTTTCATCGGCATCAACACTTATGCACTCAAAGGGCAATCCAAGAAATTTTATTAATTCTCGGCGTCTGGGAGAACAGGAAGCAAGTATGAGTTTTTTGTCATATTGCATAAAATCACCTCGTGTAGGGAATTGCGAAAATTATATTCCGAATAAAAAAGTGTGTCAAATAAAATCGGACTTTACATCGGTGGCTTGATATGATATTTTAAACACAGAGTAAAGACATTCGAAAGAGGAAATATTATGGCTTTGAGAAGATTTAAGAGATTATTAATCATTATGGTAATTTTGACTTTGATTGTACCTACAATTTCTTGTAAAAAAGAAAAGGAAAACAAAGTTAAACAAACTCTTGGAGAAAAAATTTGTGAGGAAGCACAAAAAGTTACTGATTTTGCAAGAGATAATGATTTCGTATATGGACACGCATCAATAAATCCGGGATACAACTGGGGAGAACTTGATGTAGATAAAGCTCTTAACAGCGGAGAACGACTCACAAGTTGTGACCGCCTTATAGATTGGGTTCTTTACAGAACGGGCTTTACGGATCAACCATATAATAATGGTTTGGTTGTTTTTCAACAACCCGCTTGGCTTGAATCTTTAAATTTCGAGAAAATAACAGATATTTCGGCACTTCAACCGGGAGATATTGTTTTTATGAAACATGACCCCACAAGACCCGGTATGCCAGGACATGTGTTTATTTGCGCCAGTGAAAATCTCGGAGGCAATGTGTATTTGAGATATGATCATGGCAGCAATGAAAGAATAAAATGTGTAAAAGGAACAGAGGTTAAAAAGGGACAACAACCATTTAAAGAGGGAATCGGCGAATTCTACTATGCATACAGGCCAAATGACAGCACTTTGGATGTTGATTATGCAGATAAAGATTCAAACGGGGGTTTTGCAATCAATAACGAAATCGACATATCTTTTGACATACCTTACGGCAGTGCGAAAATTGACGGTAAAATAGAAGAAAAAGAATATAAGTTATCATATAAAATGGATAAATCAAATTGTATTCCTTGGTCAGGTATAAGTGGCTTATATGGAGCAGAAATATACATGTCTTGGGATGAGTCCGGCCTATATTATGCCGCAGAGATAGAGGATAAAAGTCCTTCTTATAAACCGGAAAATGTTGGATGGGTTGGGGTAGATTGCCTACAGTTGGGTGTTAATCCCGGTAATATAATAAATAATTCAAAGCAGGGAATTTTCTTTACGTTAGGGGCAACTTCAGATGGCAAGGTTATAGCCTCACGACACAACTATAATGAGGAAATGATTACAGATAAAATACAAGGTGTTGCTACCGATCACACAAAAGGAAAAAACAGCTATATTATAGAAGTTCTTATCCCTTGGGAAGAAATAATTTTTAAAACAAATAAAGATGGTACCGTTGACACCACAGCCTTCAAACCAAAAAAGGGAGCGAAAATAAATGTTCTTCCTTGTGTTATAGATTGTAAAGAGGATGGTTCTACTGTAAATTGTGCATATAAATTTAAGAACACAGATTTTTATGTTGCGAATTTTGTACCGGCAAAATTATCAAAATAATTTTTAAAAACTTGTTGACAAGGCAAAAAAGTGTGTGTATAATGTCCAAGTCGGGTTTCGATAGAGACCTGTTAGACATTTAAGCGGGTGTAGTTCAATGGTAGAACATCAGCCTTCCAAGCTGATTGTGAGGGTTCGATTCCCTTCACCCGCTCCATTTGTGCCCATAGCTCAGTTGGATAGAGCAACGGCCTTCTAAGCCGTCGGTCGGGAGTTCGAGTCTCTTTGGGTACGCCAAAAAGTCACTTTTGTTTACAAACAAAGGTGGCTTTTTTTGTTATGTAATTTACTTTATAAACAATTCTTGTGCTTCCGTTCACATTATGATATAGTAGCAGTGCGATATTATTTTTGAGGTGTGTAAAATGGGAAAAAAGCGAAGCGGTTTTACGGGAGGCTTGGGATTTGTTTTTGCCACAGCCGGTAGTGCTGTCGGCTTGGGAAATCTCTGGAGATTTCCGTATCTTGCGGCAAAGTATGGCGGCGGTATATTTTTGCTTTGTTATATAATTCTTGCCATGACATTTGGTCTTGCGCTTATGATAACAGAAATTGCAATAGGCAGAAAAACAGGAAAAAGTGCAATAGAAGCTTACGGCGCGCTTAATAAAAAATGGGACTTTTTAGGTAAAATTTCATCTGTTGTGCCGATGATTATTCTGCCTTATTATTGCGTAATAGGCGGTTGGGTAATAAAATACTTTTTCGTGTTTGTTACGGGACAGGGACATGCTGCGGCAGGCGAAGGTTATTTTGAAGGTTTTATTTCACAAGCTACTGAGCCCATAGTTTGGCTTTTAATTTATATTGCATTTACTGCCGTTGTTGTAATGCTGGGAGTAGAAAAAGGAATAGAGAAATTCAGTAAGGTATTAATGCCGGTCCTCGTTGTACTTTCAATAGGAATAGCAATATATACTGTGACTCTCGATGGAGCCGGTGCAGGTGTTAAATATTATTTTATGCCTGATTTCAGTAAATTCTCCGTAATGACGGTGCTTGCGGCATTGGGACAGCTTTTTTATTCCATGTCTATTTCTATGGGTATTTTGATAACGTACGGTTCATATATGCCAAAAGAAACAAGCATTGAAAAATCAGCACATCAGATAGAAATTTTTGACTCCGGAATAGCCATTATTGCCGGCCTTATGATTGTTCCTTCAGTTTTCGTATTTACAGGCGGAGATGAAGCAATGCTTCAAAAGGGCGCGGGATTGATGTTTGAGATGCTGCCTAAAATATTCGATACGATTCCCCTTGGCAATGTTATTGGCGTCATATTTTTCCTTTTGGTGTTTTTTGCGGCGCTTACATCTTCGATTTCTCTTATGGAGACAGTTGTTTCGATTATACAAGATAAATTTGGTTTAAAACGAAAAACAGTATGCCTTATTGTCGTTGCAGGATGTATTTTGTTGGCATTACCTTCTTCTTTAGGATACGGAATATGGGACAGCGTTAAAATTTTCGGTCTTAGCTTCCTTGATTTCTTTGATTTTGTATCTAATAGTGTAATAATGCCGATTGTTGCAATATTGACTTGCATTTTCGTAGGTTACGTTATTAAGCCAAAAACTTTAATTGATGAAATTGCGATTTCCAAGAAATTTAAGAGTGAGAAACTTTATATAGTAATTATTAAGTATATTGCACCGTTCTGTATATTGGCAATATTGATTTCGTCCGTATTGAACAGTCTTGGGGTAATTGATATTTAAAAAAGGAGAGATAATATGCTTAAACGTGTAATTTTAATAATAATGGGAGTGTGTATATTTATAATGTCAGCATGTAACTCAAACCAAAAACCACAGGAAACACCGGGAAGTGTTACTGTAACGCCCACCGACAATTTGTCTACTTCTGAACCCACACCGACTCCAACGTATAATCCGACGACTTTGCCGCCTCGGGATTTACCGGAATCAAACGAGTTTTTCTCACAAATTTACAAAAAAGGATATCAAACAGCCGATGGCGAAACACTTTCTTTGTTAGACAGGTATGCTCAACAGATGAGAGATAATGTTCTTAACTCAAAGTCAGAATACGAAGTTGCAGAGGGTGCAACTGTATATTATTTTGCAGATAACGGCAGTAATTTGAATAATGGACTTAGTCCTGATAAGCCTAAAAGAGACTTTTATCCGTTAAACAACAATTTGGAGCTTAAAGAGGGCGATGTTGTGCTCTTTAAGAGAGGAGATACTTTTCGCGGTACCTTCCCTGCAAAAAGCGGAGTGACATATTCCGCATACGGAGAGGGCGCAAAGCCGATTATCTGCGGTTCTCTGAGAGACTATGCAGACGCTAAATTATGGCAAGAAACAGAGTATAAAAATGTTTACTTGTGTACAGTGCCTATAAATAATGCAGGTAATATTGTTTTTAACAATTCAAGAGTTTTGGGTGATTATACACAAACGCTGGGTAAACTTCAAGTGTTGAATTTGAATGACTTTTCGGGAGTGCAGGATTTAAATAATGATCTTGATTTTCATTGCGACCTTGAAAATAAAAAACTTTATTTATACAGCACAGAAGGAAATCCGGGCGATAGGTTCGATTCTATAGATATTTGTGAAACGGGAGATTTAATCAGTATCGTAGGTAAAAAAGATATTGTAATTGACAATATTCACTTTACATTAGGAGGCAGTCACGCAGTCGGCGCTGTAAATGCCAACAATCTTACGGTGCGTAATTGTCTCTTTGATTGGATAGGCGGTTCTGTACAGCATGGTACAACTCGCTTCGGAAATGCTGTTGAGTCTTATGTGGGCAGCGACGGATTCTATGTTTATAACAATTGGATATATCAGATTTATGATACAGGTATTACTACTCAATATGCTGAATCGCCTGAGGATAAACTCAATGTTATGAGGGATAATGTGTACTATAACAATATAATTGAGTATTGTTTCTGGGCTTTTGAATATTTTCATAGAATGTCTGAGGGAGTGCAGAGATATACAGAGGACATCTATATATATAATAACTATTGCCGTATGAGTGGCGAAGGTTGGGGCAGACCGGGCGCAGGTTATCTTTGTTCGTTCCCTTCGTATGGAGAGGAAATAAAAAATGTAGTTATAGAGCATAATATTTTTGACAGGGGGCATGCTTTCTTAGTGTCTGCTTATGGTTCAGATGCTTCTGAGTTCACTTATAACGAAAATATCTATGTTCAAGAAAAAGGTGGACTCATAGCACGATTGAAAAATACAAATTATCGCATGGATGATAATGCGTATAAAACATTTACAGAGCTTGTGAATGATAAGGAGGCTTGTGTTTTCTGCGTAGTTAAATAGTGCGGTTTACATTGACAAAATAATACATTTATAGTAAATTTATGCAAAGTATACCCTAAGGCATACTTTGCAATTTATTTTGAGAAAAAGAGAAATTTCAGGTGCTTTATATGGACGTTGGTTTTGTAGAACGAATTAAAAAACTAAAACAAGAACGTGATGCTGTTATTGTTGCGCATATGTATCAAAATGATGATGTGCAAGCAGTTGCGGATATGGTAGGAGATTCTTTTGCATTAAGCAAATATTGTACCGGCAGAAAAGAAAAAACCATCGTTTTTTGCGGTGTGGATTTTATGGCTGAGAGTGCAAAAATTCTTTCTCCGGAAAAGACGGTTCTGATTCCGGTTTTGGATGCCGGCTGCCCCATGGCAGATATGATTACAGCAGAGCAACTTATTGAATTTAAAAAACAGTATCCCGGCTATGCGGTAGCAACATATATCAACTCCTCTGCTGCTGTAAAGGCAGAATCTGACGTTATCGTTACTTCTTCAAATGCTTTAAAAGTCATTAGAGGTATGGAGGAAAAGAATATTATATTTGGACCGGATCGCAATCTCGGTTCTTTTATTGCGAAACAATGTCCGGAGAAAAATATAGTTTTGTGGAACGGTTTTTGTCCTACGCATCATAAGATAAAAAAAGAGGACGTTATCAAAATAAAAGAAACTTACCCCAATGCAGAGCTTCTTGTTCATCCCGAATGCACTCCTGATGTTACGGGGCTTGCAGATTACGCGGGAAGCACAAAGGGAATTATTGATTATGCGGCAGCATCAAATTCTAAGGAGTTTATAATTGGTACCGAAATAGGTGTCATGTATCAGCTTAAGAAAAACAATCCCGATAAAAAGTTTTATATAATGTCTGATGAGCTTATTTGTCCCAATATGAAAAAGACTACTCTTGAAAGCATTGCAGACTGCCTTGAAAAGGGCGAGCACGAGATTTCCGTACCGGCAGATGTATCGGAGAAGGCTAAAAAAGCACTTGACCGTATGCTTGAATTAGGAAAATAAACAATGCATACAACAGAAATGAGGCGAGCGAATTGAGAAAACATTTAGTAGATTTTAATACAGCAGAAATGAATAAGGTTTATACCGATGTTCTCATTATAGGCAGCGGTATCGCCGGCGTTTATACTGCGCTGGAGCTTGGCGAAGAGTATAAAATTACACTTATAACTAAAGAAGAGGTAGAAATAAGCAATTCCGTACTGGCACAAGGCGGTATTGCAGTGTCTCTTGATAAGAACGACTCCCCGGAAGAACACATGAGAGACACTTTGTATGCGGGTGCAGGTCTTTGTGACGAGGACAGTGTTGATGTACTTGTACACGAGGCAGCAGACAATATAAAAAGAGTATGCAATTTCGGCGTTCAGTTTGATAAAAACGAGAAAGATAAGAAACAGCTTGCTCTTACAAGAGAAGGCGCCCACAGTAAAAACAGAATTATCCATGCGGGAGATGCTACCGGTAAAGAAGTTTGTGACAAGCTTATTCATACCCTTATGCAGCGCAAAAATGTTACTATCGAAGAGCGTGTGTGGGCTTTGGATTTGCTGGTTAAAGACAATACTTGCTACGGTATTGTGGCATATAACGAAAAAACAGGCGAGTACAGTGCGATTTATGCAGGCATTATAATTTGTGCATCAGGCGGTTACGGACAGCTGTACTATTACACTACTAATCCTGAGGTAGCAACCGGTGACGGTGCGGCGATGACTTATCGTGCCGGCGGAAATTTAGCGGACCTTGAGTTTGTGCAGTTCCATCCAACCGTTTTATACCATGATATGAATAAAAGCTTTTTGATTTCTGAGGCAGTAAGAGGAGAGGGCGCGCTTTTGAGAAACTCTAAAGGCGAGCGCTTTATGCCCGGTTATCATGAGTTGGCTGAGCTTGCTCCGAGAGACGTTGTTTCTCGTTGTATTTTCAGTGAAATGAAAAAGACGGGAGACTCTCACATGTGGCTTGATATAACTCATCAAGAGCGAGATCATTTGGAGAAACGTTTCCCTACGATTTTCAGCACTTGCCTTGAGTATGGTATTGACATGTCTAAGGATTATATCCCGATTGCGCCTGCAGAACATTATTGCATGGGCGGTATCAGAACAGGTCTTTACGGTGATACAAGTATTAAGCGTTTTTACGCTTGCGGAGAGGCTGCCTGCAACGGAATACACGGTGCCAACCGTTTGGCTTCTAACTCGTTGCTTGAAGGTCTTGTTTTCGGACACAGAATCGGTGCTTGCGCAGATGAACTTATACATGATGATAAAATCCAAGAGATAAAGGCAATGCCTGATTTTAAGAGCGAAGAACAAGAGGGCGCGAAAGAGTATTCCGAAGGGGAATTTGACAGAAAGGCGGCTATAGAGAAAATCCGCAAAACCATGTCCTCATTGGTAGGTATAGTTCGTACAAAGGAAGGACTTGAAGAGGCTCTTGCGATAATCAGCGAAATAGCAGAAAAGGCAAGCGGTATGGTATGCACAAAGCCTGATGATTTCATTGTTGCAAATGAGAGTATGTTGGCGGTGCTTCTTATAAAATCTGCAATTCAGCGTGAAGAGAGCCGCGGAGCTCATTACAGAGCAGATTTTCCAAATACAAATGATGCTGACTGGAAGAAGCATATAATAGTAAGCAAGGCGTGAAAGGAGCATTCAGTATGACTTTAGATAAAAAGCAAATAGATAAAATTGTGCTTAACGCACTTGAAGAGGATATGCCCTACGGCGATGTTACTACAGATAATCTTATCCCTGAGGATGATGTAACAGAGGCGAAATTCATTGCAAAGGCAGAAGGTGTTATTGCCGGAATGCCTGTTGCAGCTCGCGTTTTTGAGCTTATTGATAACAGAATTTCTGTTGAGATTTTTAAAAATGATGGAGATAAGGTTGAGAAGGGCGATATTATTGCGATTTTGCGCGGCCCTACTGCCGGAATTTTAAAGGGTGAAAGAACAGCGCTGAATTTGATGCAACGTCTGTCCGGAATTGCAACAAGAACAAATGTCTTTACGGAGCTTGTAAAGGATTATGATGTAAGTGTTGCTGACACTCGTAAAACTACACCGGGACTTCGTTATCTTGAGAAATATGCTGTTCGTTGCGGCGGCGGCAGAAATCATCGCTACTCGCTTTCTGATGCTGTTATGCTTAAAGACAACCATATCGCGGCAGGTGGCGGAATTCTTTCTGCTGTTGCAAAGGTGCGCGCTAATATTCCGCATACAGTGAAGATTGAAGTTGAAGTAGAGGATATGGAAATGGTTCGCCAAGCTGTTGAGTCGGGCGCAGATATAATTATGCTCGACAACATGAATGAAGCTGCAATGGCAGAGGCTGTTAAATATATTGACGGCAGGGCACTCGTTGAGGCGTCGGGAGATGTTACGGAGGAGAGAATTCGTGCGATTGCTGAAACGGGTGTAGACATTATTTCTATCGGTCGCATAACACATTCTGTAAAGGCGCTTGATATAAGCTTGAGATTTAAGGTGTAAAAAAGAGCTGTGTGTAGCCAAAAAGAAAGGTTATCCACAGCATTTATCCACAAGGCTTGTGAAAAGCTGTTAATAAGTGTGTTTTTTGAGAAATAAGGGTAAATTTTGTATAAAAACCATTTGAAAATTGGTTTTTGATAAATATTTTAATTTTGAGTTTTCCACAGGTTGTGGAAGAAATTTGTCTTGGGAGGAGATACTATGAGTAAGAAATGTAATGCGTGTGGAGCACAAGTAGAGGATCAGGCAGCTTTTTGTCAGGCTTGCGGTTCTGCTGATTTGATAGAGAATGAGGTAACACCTACATATCAGGCACCGGCTATCGAAGAAGATACGGGCAACGGTAATGTTGTTCTTGGAATTGTTGGTGCTGTTTTATTGGCACTTGTTGGCGGTATAGTGTATTTTGCAATATATCAACTAGGTGTTATTGCAGGTATAAGCGGTTTGATAATTTTTCTTCTCGCTA
This sequence comes from Clostridia bacterium, assembly GCA_017560765.1. Classification (GTDB taxonomy): domain Bacteria; phylum Bacillota; class Clostridia; order UBA1212; family UBA1255; genus Egerieisoma. The sequence continues at coordinate 9,334 of JAFZEI010000027.1, forward strand.
ATTTGGGATATCGCTTATTTGCCAGAACAAAGAATAAAAACTCAATTGTTGCTCTTGTAGTTTCAATTGTCCTGATGATAATTGTTATTTTCTTAGCTGAATGTTTCTGTGTTTCTTTTGAGTTCTATTCATACCTTAAAGAAATGGGCGAGTACATTTCGATTTTTGATGCTATAGAAATTACTCCTGAGCTTTTGGCTGATTCAGAGATTCAAAGTGCAGTTATTCAGGACCTTGCTTTTGCGTATATTTTTGGTTTTGTTGCATCAATCAGTAATATCGTAAGCATTGTGAAATCAAGGAAAAAGAAAACTGAGATACAAGGTGAATAATATACTAATTGATTTTACATTTAAAGGGGCTGTAAAAAAACAGCCTAAAAAAGCTCCAAGATTCATGTTAAATACGAGTCTTGGAGCTTTTCTAATGATTTTTGGCTTAAATCAATCTTTTTGTTTATTAATACTAAAACAAACAACATTTCAAAGCACAGCTATATAAACCAACTGATATTTAGCA